>JBOFGM010000185.1:0-3510 GCA_051649105.1 Iodobacter sp.
GTACTTTGCGTAAGGGTGATGTGATTCTTGCCGGTCAGGTTTCAGGTCGCGTTCGTGCAATTCTGGATGAACACGGTAAGTCGATCCTGGAAGCGGGTCCTTCGATTCCGGTTGAAATTCTGGGCTTGTCCGAAGTGCCGGCTGCTGGTGAAGACGCCATGGTACTGACTGATGAGAAGAAGGCGCGTGAAATCGCTCTGTTCCGTCAAGGTAAGTTCCGTGATGTGAAACTGGCTCGTCAACAGGCTTCCAAGCTTGAAAATATGATGGCGCAAATGACAGAAGGCGAAGTTCGCAATCTGCCAATCATCATTAAAGCTGACGTTCAGGGTTCTGCAGAAGCGTTGTCACAAAGCTTGCAAAAACTGTCGACCGACGAAGTTCGCGTGCAAATTCTGCACAGCGCGGTGGGTGGGATCAGCGAATCCGATATCAACCTGGCACTGGCTTCCAAGGCTGTGGTGGTTGGTTTCAATTCGCGTGCTGATGCTGCTGCCCGTAAGCTGGCTGAGTCTGAAGGCGTGGATATCCGTTACTACAACATCATTTACGATGTGGTGGATGACGTTAAACTGGCTCTGTCAGGTATGCTGGCTCCGGAAAAACGTGAGCAAATCATTGGTATGGTTGAGATCCGTCAGGTCTTTACTGTTTCCAAGGTGGGCACGATTGCAGGTTGTCTGGTCATGGAAGGCTTGATCCGCAGTCATGCGGGTGTTCGCTTGCTGCGTAATAACGTGGTTATTCACCAGGGTACGCTTGACAGTCTGAAACGCTATAAAGACGACGCCAAGGAAGTGAAGGCCGGGTTTGAGTGCGGTTTAAGTCTGAAGAACTACAATGACTTGCAACTGGGCGACCAGCTGGAAATCTTCGAAATCATCGAAGTTGCTCGTTCACTCTAAAAGGTTGCGCCACTTTTCTGCTGCAGGAAAGTGGCCCGCTTTTACAGGGTAAAGATGTGAATATGGCAAAGGCGGGCAACCGCCTTTCGCCTTTTTAAAGTAGCTATAAGTGTTTGCGCCAGATTGCCCGACAGGGCGCGCAAAGCTTTGGCTGGATTCCTTGCTGAGGCAAAAAATGGCCAAACAATTTACCCGTGCTGATCGTGTGGCACAACAAATTCAACGTGATTTAGCCACTGTGATTCGTGCAGAGCTGGATCACCCGCAAGCATCGCTGATTACTATCACCGACGTTGAAGTAACGCGTGATTACTCGCATGCCAATGTTTTTTATACCTTTTTAGGTACGGCCGAGCAGGGTGCCGATGTGGCTTCCCTGATGGAGCGCGCGAAAGGCTTTTTGCGCAGCCAGCTGGCCCGCGGTATTTCGCTGTATAAAATGCCGGAACTGCATTTTGAATATGATCATTCCGTTGAGCATGGTATGACCTTGTCCCGCCTGATTGATCAGGCCACCAGCCTGCCTAAAGCGCCGGATGATGAGTTTGACGGCGAAGACACTAAAGAGTCCGGCAATGGCTAAACGGAAAATTGACGGGGTTTTATTGCTGGATAAGCCATTTGGTATTTCCAGTAATAATGCCCTGCAAAAAGCGCGCTGGTTATTGCAGGCAGAAAAAGGCGGTCATACCGGCGTGCTGGATCCGTTTGCCACTGGTTTATTGCCGCTTTGCTTTGGTGAAGCCACTAAATTCGCCCAGCGCATGCTGGAAGCCGATAAGGGTTATCGCGCCACCATTAAGCTGGGTCAGGTCTCAACCACGCTCGATGGCGAGGGTGAAATCACTAAAAGTGGTGATGCGCCGCAAGATGAAGCCGTTATCCGCGCTGCGGTAATGGCTTTTGTCGGCCCGGTGACACAAACGCCGCCGATGTATTCTGCGCTGAAGTTCAAGGGTAAAGCCCTGTATGAATATGCGCGGGAAGGGGTGGAGATCGAGCGTCAGTCCAGACAAATCACTATTTATAATATTGATATTGTGTCGGTTGACGGCGATGTGGTGGTGATTGATGTCAGCTGCTCCAAAGGCACTTATATCCGCGTGCTGGCACAGGATATTGGTCTGGCACTGGGCTGCGGGGCCTATTTAACCGGTTTGCGCCGTACCCGCACAGCAGGTTTTTTGCTGGAAAATGCCATTGATCTGGATGCTTTTAATCTTGTGCCTGAAGAGGCGCGTGATGGTTATTTATTACCGGCCGATTGCTTACTACTGGATGTTCCGGCGTTGTTTTTTGATGCCGGCGAGTTTGAAAAAATTCGTCATGGCATGACGGTTGAGCGCATGGGACTCGTTCCTGGCGAGTATCGTCTTTACGCCGAAGGTAAAACCAGGGATAATGCACGGTTCATCGGTTTGGGCGAAGTGGCCGCTGCGGCAGAGAATCCGCAAGCATGGCTGCGGCCTAAACGACTTTTGTCTGGTTTGTAAAAGCCCGGCAAATTAAAGGGAGGATTACTGGGTTTTGGCTCGGTTTTTCTCGACGGCTTTTTATATTTGGTAAAGAGCCTTATCTCACTGGAGTAGTAACATGTCCGTAACAGTTATTCAAAAAGCAGAAATCGTAAAGAAGTTCCAACGTGCTGAAGGCGATACAGGTAGTCCTGAAGTGCAAGTTGCTCTGTTGACTGCACGCATCAACGACTTAACCCCTCACTTTAAAGCCAACAAGAAAGATCACCACTCACGTCGTGGTCTGCTCAAGATGGTTAGCACACGTCGTCGTCTGCTTGACTACTTCAAGCGTGTTGATTCCGCTGGTTACCGCGCGCTGATCGCTGAACTCGGTCTGCGTAAGTAATAAAAAAAGTCGTAGTCGCAAGACTACGACTTTTTTGTTTTCCAGGGTCATTTTGAAAGAGCGCCACGGTGTTTAACTTGTCATTATTACGCAAGAAACCGTGGCACTTTTTTGAGTAAGAACCTTCAAACCTGTCAAACAGCGGTTTCGGCGGCGGGTTGGAGTAGTGGTTGTGCCGGAACCGGCAGCAGGTCAGTCAAGCTGCAGCGGAAACCGATCACGCCTTGGACTGGAGGCGTTAGTGTGAAAAAAGGAAAGTCAGTGTTCAATAAAATTGCGAAATCATTCCAGTACGGCAAGCATAATGTCACTATCGAAACGGGTGAAATTGCTCGTCAGGCCAGCGGTGCCGTACTCGTTAATATGGACGATACCGTTGTTCTTGTGACTGTTGTTGTTGCTCGCGACGTGAAGCCAGGTCAGGATTTCTTTCCGCTGACCGTTGATTACCAAGAACGTACTTATGCTGCCGGCCGTATTCCCGGTGGTTTCTTCAAGCGTGAAGGCCGTCCTTCCGAAAAAGAAATTCTGACTTGTCGTCTGATTGACCGTCCGATTCGTCCGCTGTTTCCGGAAGGCTTCTATAACGACATCCAGATCATTGCAACTGTAATGTCTGTTAATCCGGAAGTTGATCCGGATATCGTGGCCATGATTGGTGCATCTGCAGCATTGTCGATTTCCGGCGTGCCGTTTGATGGTCCGATTGGTGCAGCGCGTGTTGCTTATATCAACGGCGAAT
>JBOFGM010000186.1:0-5047 GCA_051649105.1 Iodobacter sp.
ATCAATTTTTTTATTTCTTGCTTCCGCGGCAGAATTGGCCTGAGCCAGCACACGGAAAGAGAGCAGCGGATCCGTTTTTAACGCCTGTGCAATCTCGGTATTGCTGGCATCCTGACGCAGCAGATTCAGCAAATCCATCACCCGCAGAAATCCCGCTTCAATGGGGCCTTCCTGCCAGGTACTCTGATGAAACAGCCGGCCGGCGGCATAGGGAATATCCAGCTGACGGCAAAGCTGAAATTCATCGTGCCAGGCCAGATCCAGCATCAGCAGGGGTTTATCCGGGCCCTGCACCCGGATACGACGCGCCAGCCTTTCTATATCCGGCGCCAGTTTGCCATTGACCGAAAAGCCCAGCCATTGGGCCTGAGCAATAATTTCTGCCGACCAGGTGGCAGGAAGTTGCAGCACCAGCCCAAGACCGGATTTTTGCAGCTTTTGCAGGGCCGCCAGGCCACGATCGGGCAATGAGGTATTGGTATTGAGCAGCAGCATGCCTCCCTGCTCTGCAAACTGTGCCAGCTCGGGCTGCAGCAGGCTGCCGGCAGACAGCTCTAACAGCCGCATGCGTTTTTTGCTCATCGCAAGGCCAAGGCGCACGGCATGGCGAATCAGCTCGGCTTCTTCGGCCAGAATCTGCTCAATACTTTCTTTATTTTGGGAGCGCCGGCGCAGCAGGCTGCCTGCAATTTTGCCGTTATTATCCATACTATTAAGATGCTGCAGCTGTAATGTAACCGGCGAGCCCTGCCGGGCAGGCAAAGTTTGTGTATTGGGGCCCGGTTTGGGCTGAGCAAAAAGTTGCTGTAAGAACTTAAGCATGGTGCCTTCATTCAAAGCAAGGAGATGACTCAGTCTGACAGCAAGCCGGCGAATCAGAAAATATATTTTTCCGGGATCGCTGAACAGGGGGCGTTATGCAAAAAAAATGCCATGGCGCGGGCCATGGCATCGATATGATCCGGATTACTTAGTCAGTTTATCCAGTGCTTCACGGTATTTAGCCGCTGTTTTTTCTGCCACTTCCAAAGGCAGTGCCGGGGCTGGCGGGGTTTTATCCCAGCCGGTTGTTTCCAGCCAGTCGCGGACAAATTGTTTGTCATAGCTGGGTGGGTTGCTGCCCGGTACATATTGGTCAGCAGGCCAGAAACGGCTGGAATCAGGAGTCAGCGCTTCATCCATCAGGCAGAGTGTGCCATCGGTATCCAGACCAAATTCAAATTTAGTATCGGCAATGATAATGCCGCGGGTGGCTGCATATTCGCTGGCGGCTTTATAGAGCGCAATGGCGGTATCACGCACCTTGGCGGCGAGGTCTGCGCCAATCACTTCTTCGCAGCGGGCGTAGCTGATATTTTCATCGTGATCGCCAAGCTCGGCCTTGGTCGAAGGGGTGAAAATCGGTTCTGGCAGCTTATCTGCTTCACGCAGACCGGCTGGCAGTGGCATGCCGCAAATGGTGCCGTTTTGTTTGTATTCTTTCCAGCCAGAGCCTGCGATATAGCCGCGCACAATGGCTTCAACGGCAACAGGCTTCAGGCGTTTAACCACCACGGCACGGCCTTCTACCTGTGGCAGGTCTGCCGCGCTGACCACATCTTCGGCGCGCTCGCCGGTAAAATGGCTGGGCACCACATCTTTTAGCTTTTCAAACCAGAAATTAGAAATTGCGGTCAGAATTTTGCCTTTTTCCGGAATCGGCTCGGCCAGAATCACGTCGAACGCAGAAAGGCGGTCAGTTGCAATCATCAACATGCGTGCATCATCAATGGCATACAGGTCGCGAACTTTACCTGAGTAAATTTTAGTCAGGCTGGTCAAATTGGTCGTGGTAAGGCCGGTCATCGTAATTCCTTAAAGGCATCAGAGTGGAGCAACAGGGCGCTATTTTGCCTGATTATTTTTGCTCGTGCAGAAAATGAGGCGAAGCCAGCCGGTAACCGGCTGCCAAAGAGAGCCGGCCGTGGTCTGCACCCTTTGGCTTGTCCGGTGCAAAGTCTTACGCCAGGTGGTTTTCCTGACCGCTGTCCAGCTGCTGCAGCAGATACAGCCGTTGATAAATACCCCGCTCGATTTGCATCAGCTGGTCATGATGGCCTTTTTCGGCGATCCGGCCATGGTTCAGTACGATAATCTGATCGGCATCGCGGATGGTGGACAGGCGGTGAGCAATCGAAATCATGGTGACCTTGCCATGCAGGCGTGACAAGGCTTGCTGCACAATTTGCTCGGTTTCGCTGTCGATATGCGAGGTCGCTTCGTCCAGCAGCAAGATTCTTGGCTTGCCGGCCAGCGCCCGGGCGATGGCGATCAGTTGCTTTTGCCCGGTGGAAAGCCGCGTGCCGCTTTCGCCCATATCGGTGTCGTAACCATTTTCCAGGCTTAAAATCAGCTCATGCACATTGGCCGCTTTGGCGGCGGTTTCGATCTCGTCCTGCGTTAAATTGCGGCCCATCGCAATATTGTCGCGGGCGCTGGAGGCCAGCAAAAACGGATCTTGCGGCACCAGCCCTACGCCGCTGCGAAAGGCGGCGTCGCCAATTTCCAGCAGCGGAAAACCGTCGATATCAATCAGCCCGGCTTGCGGGGTATAAAAGCGCAGCAATAAAGACAGCAGGGTGGATTTGCCGCTGCCGGTGTGCCCCACAATGCCGTAGAACGAGCCGGCCGGAATATCCAGCGAAAGATCATGTAAAACCGGATGTTTGGCGTCGTAGCCAAAGGTGACATCTTTAAAACGTACCTCCCCCTGGCTGACCTGCCCGGCCCCGGCCCCATGGGTGGCTTGTTTCTCCCCCAGCAACACATTAACCCGGGCGGCAGAAACCACGGCCTGCTGAATCTGGCTGAATTGCATGGTGATCTGAATCAGCGGCTCGACCACCCGGGCGATATAGCTGACAAAGGCATAGAGCACCCCAATTTCCACCCCGCTAAAGCTTTGCTGACCAAATACCCAGATCACCGTGGCCAGCAGGGCCACATTTAAAAAGTCCAGCGCCGGGCGCAGCAGCCAGGCATTGGCCCGCAGCTCGGCCAGCCGGGCGTTGTAGAGGCTGTGATTGGTTTTTTCAAACCGTACTGAAAACCGCTTTTCTGAATTGGTGGCCTGCACCACGCTCATGCCGGCTATGGATTCGGCCATCTGGGCATTAATATCGCTGCGCAGCTGGCGGGCTTCGGTGACGGATGGCGCGCTCCAGCGCTGATAAAACCACACAATCAGCACAACCGCCGGGATCAGAATCAGCACAATCAGCATCAGCCGCCAGTTCAGCCAAGCCATGGCGGCCAGCGTGCCAAGCACCACAATCAGGCTGTCCAGCATGACAAACAGCACTTGCACATACAGGGCTTTCACCGACTCGGTATCGTTGGTCACCCGGCTGACCAGCTGGCCGGTAATGGCACGGTCAAAATAAGCCATGGGCAGGGCCAGTACATGGCTGTAAACCTGCTCGCGCAAACGCTTAACCGAGCGCATGGCCACCCCGGCCAGACGCAGCAGTTGCAAATAGCGCAATAAAGAGGCGATCCAGCCGCAGGCCAGCGCACCGCCCAGCAGCATAAAGATTTCCGGCCAGTTTAAAACTTTGGGCAGCAGATGCTGATCAATAAATGCCTTGCCCAGCAGGGGGGCGGCTGCTTCCAGCAGGGCGGCACAGATCAGCCAGATCAGCCCCAGCCATAAATGGCGGCGCTCTGGTTTGGCTGCCTGATTGAGCAGCGAGATAGCCTGTTTACGTTCGCTCATGCATAAACCTTTAAAATCGATGGGGTGCCGGGGTATACGGCTTATTCTTCCAGGCTGGCTTCCAGCTGCTGATAGCGCCACTGGCTGGCATACCAGCCATCTTGTTCAACCAGTTGCTGATGCGTGCCGGATTCGGTGATTCTGCCGTGTTTAAGTACCGCAATATGATTGGCATCGACCACGGCGCTAAGGCGGTGGCTGACAATAATCATGCTGCGGCCTTCTTTGGCATCCCGCAGGTGATTCAGAATCTGTGTTTCAGTCTGGGTATCCACCGCAGACAGGGCATCGTCCAGCAATAAGAGCGGGGCATCAGACAGCAGGGCGCGGGCAATGGCCACCCTTTGTTTTTGTCCGCCGGATAAAGAAACGCCTTTTTCCCCGACCGGTGTCTGGTAGCCCTGAGGCAGACGCAAAATATCGTCATGCACGGCCGCCAGACGGGCGACGCGCTCAATGTCTTCCTGCGTGGCATCGGGTTTAATCAGGGCAATATTTTCTGCCACCGAAGCCGAGAATAAAAAGGATTCCTGCGGCACCCAGCTCATGGCTGAACGCAGTTGCTGCAGCTTATAGTCTTCAACGCAGGCGCCGTTCCAGTACACCGTGCCGCTTTGCGGATGGTATTGGCGCAGCAGCATACGCAGCAGGGTGGATTTACCGGCTCCGGTTGGCCCGACCAGTGCCAGTGTCTGACCTGGCTGCAGGCTGAGCGAGATGCCATCCAGTGCCGGGGTGTTTTGTTCCGGATAAGTAAAATGAATCTGATCAAAGTGCAGCAGACCACTGGGTAAATGATCCAGTTCGCCATCATCATCCACGGTTAAAGGCTGGCTGAGCAGCGGATCCAGCCGTGCCCAGGCCGCTTTACCGCGCTCCAGCAGGGAAAGCACCCAGCCGGCGGCAAACATCGGCCAGATCAGTTGGCCCAGATACATACTAAAGCTGGTCAGCTCACCAATGGTCAGTTGCTGATGCCAGACCAGATAGCCGCCCAGAGCCAGTGTTAATACGCTGGCGGCGGTCAGGGTCATGCCAACGGTGGGCTCAAAGGCCGCTTCCCAGCGCTGGGCATCCAGACTGGCTTTGGCGGCATTTTCTGCCAGATCAGACAACACCTTGCTGTTGCGCCCCTCCAGCCCCAGCGCGCGTAAAGTGCGCACCCCGGCCAGCGTTTCCTGCACATGATCATTCAGGGCGGAGAACCGCTCCAGAGAGTCGGTAGAGGCCTGATGCACATGGCGGGATAAGCGCCAGAACCCCAGCGCCATCAGCGGGAAGGGCAGCAGGGCT
>JBOFGM010000187.1:0-2753 GCA_051649105.1 Iodobacter sp.
ATAAAGGTGCCGCCATGGCTGGTAATCAGCTGTAAATCCACCGCAATAAACATATGGTGCATACCGGTAATCACCAGCGGAGCATAAAGCGCACCAAAGATCGCCGCGCCCAGTACCGGAGCCACTTCAAACACATGCACCAGCCCCTGGGTAATCAATACACCCAGGCCCCGCGCTACCGGCCCGATAATGGCCAGTGCCAGCACGCCACTGATCACAATGGTGGTGATAGGAACAACCAGCAGCTGAATGGCATTCGGCACACGCGCTTTCAACCAGATTTCAACCTGACTCATCACCCAGGTAGCCGCCAGAATCGGCAGAATCTGCCCCTGATAACCGACGCGCTCGATCTTAAACAGGCCAAAAATATCGAAATACGGCATGGTCTGACCATCCAGACCGGCAGCGGCCTTACCGTAATTCCAGGCATTTAACAGATCCGGATGCACCAGCAACAGGCCCAGCACAATGCCCAGCACTTCGCTGCCACCAAAACGCTTGGCGGCCGACCAGCCCACCAGCGCAGGTAAAAACACAAAGGACGTATTGGCCATCATATTAACCAGCTGCCACAGGCCGCTCAGGCCCGGATAGGCATCCAGCAGGCTTTTGCCAGGAATAAACATATCCCTGGCACCCAGCAGATTATTGATCCCCATTAACAGGCCGGCGACGATAATGGCCGGCAGAATTGGCATAAAGACATCCGAAAACACTTTAACCAGCCGCTGTAATGGATTGAGTTTGGTGTCGCCCTTACCCTTTACATCAGCCACGGTGGCGGACTTCATGCCTGTCAGTATTAAGAGCTGAGCATAGACGCGGTCCACATCGCCCGAGCCGATCACAATCTGAAACACCCCGCCGTTACTGAATTGCCCTTTAACCAGTTCAACCGCCTTCAGCCGGTCATGATTAATGATGCCTTCGTCTTTTAAGGCAATCCGCAAACGGGTAATACAGTGTGCCGCCTGCTCGATATTGTCTGCACCGCCAATTGATTCAAGAATCTGTTGTGCGATCTGCCGGTAGTCGTAACTCATCTCTTTTTATCCTTTGTGTAATATTCACAATGTGATGCACATTAACTCGTATGTACGAGTGTCGTCAATACTCGTATATACGAGTATCCGGCAGAAAAATGCGGCGGTTTAACCCAAATCAATAAAGGTAAAACAACCACCCGGGTGAGAAAGAGGCGCAACATGCTGAAAAAATGCGCTCTGAAAGCCTGCAAACCCAGCAGGGCCGCGCACTGAGAAACAGGAAAGCTGACAAAGACTATGCCTGCAGCATAGAACATCCTGACAGGCGGCAAGCCACTGAAACAGACCGGCTATCTGGCAAAAAACGCCAAAGAATCAGTGGCCAATATGCAGAACTCTTAGAAAATGAGTGCAAAATTTGCAGCTTTTGCGCTCATTTTGATCCGACTTAAAGTATTCCAATGTAATTGCCTTATGATTGCCCCTATGAATCCAACCTATACCCTGACAGATATTCTGACGCTGGCACTGAAGGCAGGACTGCTGGCCCATCAATCCGGCGCGGGCACGCACCGCACCTCTTTAACCATTCAGCGCACCGCCAAGGCGCTGGGAGCCGTACGGGTGGAGGTGGTGATTTCATCCACCAATATCGGGGCCACCATTGAACGGGGCCATGAGCTGGAAACCGGCTTTCGTAAAGCGCCGCATATGGGCGTTAACTTCTCCCTGCTTACCTCACTGGACGACTGGCTGGTGCTGCTGGAAAAAGGGCAGATGGATGAGCAACAGGCCCATCAGGCCTTAGATGAAATTGCTCAGAAAAAAGGACATTACTCCCGCAGCATGGTCACTTTTTTTGTGGGCCTGGCTTGCGGCGCCTTTGCCGCGCTGTTTGGCGGCGATACGAACGCAATTGTGATCACCACCATCGGCGCTGCGCTGGGCATGGCGGTGCGGTTTCAGTTTGTTCTGCATCACTTTAAACCCTCGGTTTTTGCCTCGGCCGCCAGCTTTGTGGCTTTACTGACGACGGGGCTGCTGCGCGATTTCACGGCCACCCCGGATGCAGCCATGGCGGCTTCGGTTTTATTTTTAATTCCCGGAGTGCCATTAATTAACGGGGCTTCAGATTTACTCAATGCCAATTATTTAAATGGGATTGTCCGGGTCACCATGAGCGCCGTTATTATCCTGGGCATTGCCATTGGTATCAGCTTAGCCCTGCGTATATTAGGAATATAAATGCTTAATCACTGGCTGTTAGAACTATGGGCCGCACCTGCGGCATTGGGCTTTGCCATGTTATTTAATGTGCCACCCAGATCTTTAATGATGTGCGGCTTGCTGGCCGTGCTGGGCCATGCCGCACGTAAACTGGTCATGGGCATGAATGGCGATATTGTATTTGGCACGCTGATTGCCGCTGTATTAATTGGCCTGTTCGCCGAATTATGGGCCGACCGGCATAACCAGCCTGGGGCCATTTATGCCATCAGTGCGGCCATCCCGATGATTCCGGGCAAATCAATGTATCAGTCGGTACAGGCTTTATTAGGCATTGCCACGCTGGAGGCCGGACAAAACGGCGCTGACTTATTAATTACCGCCGGCGTGAGCGGCATAAAAGGCATTATGATTGTGCTGGCACTGGCATTTGGTATTGCCGCGCCACTGTTGCTGATGCCAAGAAGAAATAAATAACACCCGCGCGGGGCTGATTTAACGGGTGCCCCCCTGAATTAAGTCAGCGCCGTGCAATAT
>JBOFGM010000188.1:0-2576 GCA_051649105.1 Iodobacter sp.
TATCTGCGTCTCCAATACCAACCGTCAGCTGCCTGCATTAGAAGGCCAGTATGGAAAAATGAAAGTGGCAGCGCTGGCGGAGCGAATCCGGCTGATTAACCCGGAATGCCAGGTTGCAATGATCGAAGACTTTGTTACCCCGGATAATTTTGAAACCACGCTGGGCGCTGGCTACTATGCCATTATTGATGCCATTGACAGCGTTAAAACCAAAGCGGCCATGATTGCCTGGTGTAAACGCCGCAAAATACGTCTCGTGACCACGGGCGGGGCGGGCGGGCAGACCGATCCGACGCAGATTGCCGTGGCCGATTTATCTAAAACCATTAATGACCCGCTGGCCTCTAAAGTGCGCTCTATCTTGCGCCGTGAATATGGATTTCCTCAGCAGGGTAAAAAAATGGGCGTGGAATGCATTTACTCCACCGAGCAATTGGTTTACCCACAGCCTGATGGCAGTGTCTGCGGCCAGAAGCCTGCCAGCGGCGATGCCGCCATCGGCCTGGGGTGTGAGGGTGGCTTTGGCGCATCCGTTGCCGTAACGGGCTGCTTTGGCTTTATTGCTGCGGCGCAGGTGCTCAAGTATCTGGCCAAAACCAGCCAGGTACCCGTGCCCGTCTGATTCAGGGTTTTGGGCTGCAGATTAATGATTCAACCGGGGCCCATAAGGAGTGCCTGTGCGAATTCTGTTGTTTTTACTGCTGGCCCCGCCGGTGGCGGCTTGCACGCTGTGGGGAGCCGCGGGGGATGCGGCCGGTGGCGGCACACTTTTAGCCAAAAACCGTGACTGGCGGCCCGATCACCAGCAGTCTTTGCGGGTGGTTCACCCTGCATCCGGCGCGGCGTATGCCGGGCTGTTTGCCGATAATGGCCGCGCACCCGGCCTTAAAGCCGGCGTTAATCAATATGGTCTGGCCGTGGTGAGCGCATCGGCCGGCAGTCTGGCCAAAAGCGACAAAAATTCATCCGGAACATATGGCGGGGTGATACGCCGTATTTTGCAGAATGAGCGGCAGATTGATGGGGTGATTGCGCGCGCCGCACAGTACTTTGGCCATGCGCGGCCCATGTTTTTGCTCCTGGCAGATCGGCGGCAATTATTGCAGGTTGAGATTGCACCTGGCGGGCATTATTCGCTGCAAAGTAGTGCACAGAGTGTGACTAGTCACACCAATCATTATCTGAGCGAAGCGCTTCAGGGCTTTAATTACAAAATTGGCCCCAGCAGCCAAACCCGGCTGGCACGGATTCAAGGCCTGTTAGAATCAGGCCATTCACCCTGGCAATTAAGTGATTTTTCCCGGATCAGCCTTGATCAGGCAGACGGGCCGGATAACAGCCTGTGGCGGCAAGGACGCGAATACACCCTGGCAGGGTGGCAACTGGCCTTACCTGCATCCGGCACGCCGGTTTTATCTGTCCGGCTGGCCAACCCTGGTCAGCCTGTTTTACAACAGCAATGGCAGTTAGATGACGCATTCTGGCAAGCGCCTGCCAGAACCCTGCTGCCTTAGTCGCTGACCCTGCCGCGCAGCGCCTTAATACTGCCGCGTTTGGTTTTGCTTTCCAGTCGCCGGGTTTGCGAGCCGCGGGTGGGGCGGGTGGCTTTACGCGGTTTGGCCGTGGTGGCCACACTGTCTACCAGCTCGCACAGCCGTACAATACTATCGGCCCGGTTTTGCTCCTGGCTGCGGTATTGCTGGGCTTTAATCACAATCACCCCTTCTTTGGTAATCCGCTGATCCCCCAGCCGCAAGAGCCGCTCTTTCAGCAGATCCGGCAGGGATGAGGCGCGGATATCAAAGCGCAGATGCACGGCGCTGGACACCTTGTTTACATTTTGCCCGCCACAGCCCTGAGCGCGGATGGCGGTAAATTCAATTTCATTTTCAGGAATATTAAAGCGAATCGTCAGCATGGCTTACTCCATGGCTGGCGGAGCCAGTACGGTGCGATTGCCATTGCTTTCCATACCGCTGACAATACCTGCCGCTTCCATCTGGTCAATCAGCCGTGCCGCGCGGTTATAACCAATCCGCAGCTGCCTTTGCACGGCAGAGATCGAGGCGCGGCGGCTTTTTAATACCAGTGCCACAGCCTCATCGTAAATAGGATCCGCTTCGCCATTATCGCTATTGTTATTGCTGCCGGATGCACTGGCTTCGGCATCAAAGCCGCCATTCAGTACGCCTTCAATATAATTGGGCTCGCCAAACTGCTTCAGATGCTCAACCACCCGGTGCACTTCATTATCATCCACAAAAGCACCATGAATGCGCTGCGGATAACCGGTTCCCGGCGGCAGGAACAACATATCGCCTTGCCCCAGCAGGGCCTCGGCCCCCATCTGGTCCAGAATGGTCCGGCTGTCAATTTTGCTGGAAACCTGAAACGCCAGCCGGGTCGGGATATTGGCCTTAATCAGCCCGGTAATCACATCCACCGAAGGCCGCTGTGTGGCTAAAATCAGATGAATCCCTGCAGCCCGGGCTTTTTGGGCCAGACGAGCAATCAGCTCTTCAATCTTTTTGCCGGCCACCATCAGCAGATCGGCAAATTCATCGACCACCACCACA
>JBOFGM010000189.1:0-2251 GCA_051649105.1 Iodobacter sp.
AATTATTTGAAATGGAACTGGTTTCCTGGGTGGCTGAAGAACAGCACTGGCCTGAGAAGCGCAATCTGAAAACATTCTGGGAATGGTTCGACGTTGAAATCCACCTCGGTGTCATGGATGCCGTGGCGGAAGACATTCACAATACACCGACTGATCACGGATACCATTAAACCTCTGTGAAATGACATTTTTAACATCAAAATGGTCAGGTTCAGTCTGTTTGTAACATCGCAGGCGATTAAGTTGCGGTAGTTTGCACGTCAAAAAGGGTGATCATTCACCCTTTTTTATCGTCTTTTGGATAAGAAACTGGTGTATTTTTTGCACTTTGCTGTTGGGCATAAAAAGGAGTGTGTAATGAAGCATTTATTTTCTGCAGTTATTCTGGCTTCAGCGGCTGCGGCTGCAACGGCGGCCGAAGTGCCAATGCTGAATGTGGTTAATCTTGAAGCCAGTGCTTCGCGTGAAGTGGCCAATGATTTAGCCAGTGCCGTGTTATTTGTCGAGCTGACTGATACCGATCCTGCCCGCTTAAGTGACAAAATTAATCAAACCCTGGCGGGTGCATTAAAACTGGTGAAGCAGCAGACTGCCATTCAAAATGGCGGTACGGGCTATGCCACCTACCCACTGTATGGCAAAACCAATAAGCAAGAAGGCTGGCGCAGCCGGGGTGAATTACGGATTTCTTCCCGTGATTTTGCGGTGCTTTCTAAGTTGCTGACCCAATTGCAGCAGCCGGTAGCAGGTAATGCGCCGATGCAGCTGGCTAATGTCAGCTATGGGGTGTCGGACGCGACCAAGGTGAAGGCCGAGGAAGCGCTGATCGAAGAAGGTTTGCAGGCTTTCCGCCGCCGTGCTGATTTAATTCAGAAGGGACTGGCTGCCAAAGGCTGGAAAATGATCAATATTAATGTCAATTCCGCGGGTGGCTATCGTCCGCAGCCGGTGATGATGATGCGCAACAGCCCTTCAATGGATATGGCCAAAGAAGCCGCTCCGATTGAATCGGGTGAAAGCCGTCTGGTGGTGAATGTTTCTGGCAGTATTCAAATCAGCGAATGATCCCTGCGCCGCTGATGCTGGCTTCATCCCGCTGGGAGAAGCGCTGGCTGTATTTTAGTCATGCATTTGCGGCGCTGGCGTGCACTTTCTCGCCCTGGCTCTGGGGTATAAGCCTCCTGGTGGCCTTTTCCCTGTACCGGCATTTACATCCGCCGGTTGTGTACGCTCTGCAGGCCTTGCCCGATGGCTTGGTCCGGCTGACGCTCAGTGACGGCAAAGAAGCCGACGCTGAGCTTTTACCTGGTAGCCGGGTTTTGGGCTCGCTGATGGTGCTGCATTTTGTCTCTGAGGGGCGCCGGATTAATTTGGTGCTCTGGCCGGACAGCGCTCCGGCGGAGGTTCTGCGTCAGTGGCGGGTCTGGTTACGTTGGCAGTGGCCGCTGCTGCAAAAAAAGACCGGTCAGGATCCGCGGTAAGGATTGCGGTATAGAGCGGGCCGCTTTGCGCCGGATCATAGCCTGCCGGGCATTTAAATCACGACTTAATGACGAAAAAAAGGCCGCAATGCGGCCTTTGGGTCAGAACCCACAAAACGGGTTAACGATTTTGTGGCGGGGTCAGTATGGTGCTGCGCGCTTCGCTGAGCATTCCGGGATGATCGCGGCTGTAATGCAGGCCACGGCTTTCTTTGCGATCCATGGCGCAGCGGACAATCAGTTCGGCCGATTGCACCAGATTACGCAGCTCAATCAAGTCATTGGAAACACGGAAATTGCTGTAATAGTCGTCAATTTCATGTTGCAGCAATTCAATCCGGTGCAAAGCCCGCTCCAGCCGTTTATTGGTCCGGACAATCCCGACGTAATCCCACATAAAGCGGCGCAATTCATCCCAGTTATGCGAAATAACCACCTCTTCATCGGGGTCGGTCACCTGGCTTTCATCCCATTCCGGAATGGCAGGTTGCTCAAAGGATGGTGTGTTCAGGATGTCGGTGGCTGCGGCCTTGCCCAGTACCATGCATTCTAATAAAGAATTGGATGCCAGCCGGTTGGCTCCATGCAGACCCGTGCAGGCGACTTCGCCAACGGCATACAGGCCGGTGATGTCGGTGCGGCCGGCGTTATCGCTGACAATACCGCCGCAGGTGTAATGAGCGGCAGGAACGACCGGGATCGGCTCTTTAGTGATATCAATGCCCAGTTCCAGGCAGCGTAAATAGATATTAGGAAAGTGCTCTTTAATA
>JBOFGM010000190.1:0-9787 GCA_051649105.1 Iodobacter sp.
CTGAAAACGTGCCTTATAACGCCCTGCATGATCAGCATTATCCTTCTATTGGCTGTGAGCCCTGTACCCGGGCGATTGCGATGGGTGAGGATGTCCGGGCCGGCCGCTGGTGGTGGGAAGATCCGGAAAATAAAGAATGCGGTCTGCATGTAAAAAAATAATCCTTACCCGTTTTAAACCGCACCCCAAAGGCCGGACTAAGTCTGTGTTTTTGGGGTGTTTTTGTATCTGCTTTGTCATACCATTGACATGGCTTGGCCTGTCCGTCTAAATTGGTACGGTATTTTACTTATTTTTACGACTTTTCCTGTAAAAACAAACGATTTTATGCGTTTGTACTTTGCGGAACTGGTATTACATATTACTAAAAATTGGTCTTAAAAATAAACCAAACTAAGATGAAGGTGCCAAGATGAGCAAGATTCAATATTTAATCGGTGTGGATGGCGGCGGTACAGGAACCCGTATTTGCATTGCCGGCCCGGATGGAACAGAGCTGATTCGCCAGGATGGCGCGGCTTCGGCGCTGGGGCAGGGTATCGATAAAGCATGGCTGCATATCACTCAGGCGATTGATGCCGGTTTTGCCGCCCTTGGCCTGACGCCCGATTATGCCGCTTGTGCGGTGGGGCTGGGGATGTCCGGCGTGCATAACCCGGTATGGGCCGAAGAATTTAAACAAAAAAATCCGGGATTTGCCCGGATTGTGGTGGAAACCGATGGTTTTTCAACGCTGCTGGGCGCAACCAATGGCCAGCATGGCGGGATTATCGCCATCGGAACGGGATCGATTGGTGAAGCCTGGCTGCCCGATGGCCTGCGCCTGGAAGTGGGCGGCTGGGGCTTTCCGACGTCTGATGAAGGCAGTGGTGCCTTTTTAGGTCTGAAAGCCATTAATCATGTACAAAGAATTACAGACGGTCGTCGTCCGGTCACTGATTTTGGTCGTAAATTATTGTCCATTACCGGTGAGACCAAGGCTCAGATTTTTGAGTGGATGGGGCGGATGAAGCAGGGCGAATGCGCTTCTTTATCACCGGTGGTGGTTGAGTTTGGCGCGAGCGATGAATTTGCCCGGGCGTTTTTGCTGGAAGCCGGTCAGGAAATTGAAAATATCGGTAAGGCTTTGCGTGCTCATCATCCTGATCTGCCGCTGGCTATCTGTGGCGGTGGATTATCCGAAGCGCTGCGGCCTTATATTCCGGCTGAATTTTTAGCCAGCACCGGCCGGCCGCAAAAAGACTCCTGCGCAGGCGCGTTAATCCTTATTTACCAAGCGCTGGTTTAACTTAATAATTGCCGGGGGAGCGAAATAAGCTTATTTCGCTCTGTACACACCATGCTCAAGCGAGCCTTTGAATTTTGGAAACAGAGCCATGATGTTGCCCCAACAGAAATTATTAGTTTTACGACCTGATCCTGACAGCTCCACCCCCCTTTATCTGCAGCTGGGTCATAAACTGGCCGCAGCCATTCATGCCGGATTTTGGCTGGCCGACGATCCCTTGCCTTCAGAGCGCAATTTATGTGAAATGCTGGGGGTTTCCCGGGTCACTGCGCGCAAAGCGCTGGATTTGCTGATGGCAGATGGCTTGATTGTCCGGCGGCACGGTGCAGGCACCTATATCACCCCTAAATTAGAACAACCACTCAATAAGCTGACCAATTTATCGGAAATGCTGAAACAGCGCGGCTTTACCCCCGGTTCACGCTGGTTAAAGCGTGAGGTGGGGATTGCCAATGCCGAGGAGCAGCTGAAGCTGAATCTGACGGCGCACAGCCGGGTCAGCCGTTTGCAACGGGTGCGTACAGCTAATGGCGTGGTGATGGCGCTGGAAGAAACGGCCTTGCCTTTTGCTCTGGTACCGGATCCATTTTTGGTTGGCGACTCGTTATATGAATATATGCGTGTAGCGCGCTTATCTGTTGTAAGGGCGATACAAAATATTGCAGCAATCAATGCCACTCAGGCTTTGTCAGATTTAGTTGGGGTTGCACCGGGAGAGGCCATGCTGCATTTAACCCGTGTGGGTTACTTGGAAAATGGGTGCCCGATCGAGCTGACTCACTCATGGTTTCGTAATGATTACTACGATTTCGTAGTGGAGTTGCATAAATAAGTCATTGTTCTGTATGGCTATATCTATATGGATTTAATAGATTTATGTAGTATTTATCGGCAATTCTTTGTTGTTGCCTACATTTACGTTCTATGGGCCATTTCTGGCCCATTTCTTTTGCCTGCGACTCTCGCTTCTCTCCTTTAGTTCCGCCTATTCACCATTAAGGTAATTTGTTGTAATCTGGGTGCGCATAAGTAAAAACGCTAAGTCCACTTTATATATTTAAGGCTACTAAATACAAGTGAAAAGCCTTATTTAAAGCCATTTCTAAGCGATTTATTACTTTTTTTACTGATACCACTTCGATGCAAACGGCATATTGTTGAGATGAGTCAATAGGTAATTATGCTTAGTGCTTTAAGTTTGCACTGCGGTGGTTTTTTATTTGCGTAAATAGATTGACGTATAGCGTGATTTTTTTTATGGTTGCGCGCCGGTCCTTCTTGCTTGCACTAACGATCTACTTTGGAGATGCAGTAATGAAACTGAAATTCATTTTGGCCGTATCCGCAGCTGTTTTTTCTGCTACAACCATGAGCGCACTGGCTGCAGAAAAAGTGAAGGTTGAATACTGGTCTAACAGCTTGTCGCCAAAGTTTGATGGCGCAATGAAGGAACTCACCGCTAAGTTCAATACTTCACAGACTGAAGTAGAGGCAGTTTGGGTGGATGTACCCTGGGATTCTTTCCAGCAAAAAGTGATTACCGCTGTTGCCAGCGGCAAGACTCCGGGCCTGGTTAATTTGCCTAAGCCTTGGATGGACCAGTTTGCGCAGTCCAAAATGATTCAGCCTATTACCAAGCAAGTTGCTGACTTTAAAAATACCTATACCGAAGGCGCATTGAAAGATGCAACTTACGTGGGTGACAAACAAATTTACGGTATGCCTTGGTATCAAGTGACCGGCGTGCTGTTTTATAACAAAGACCTGCTGGCTAAGGCCGGCGTAAAAGAAGCGCCAAAAACCTTTACTGAATTGCTGAAGGTTGCGAAGCTGGTTAAAGATAAAACCGGCGTGGCTGGCTTTTCTCCAAAACTCAATGATGGCTTCTCCGGCTGGTTCCTTTACGAAGGTCTGGACGTTGTAAAAGACAATAAGGCTGTATTTAACAGCCCGGCGCACATCAAGCTGGTTGAGCAGTTCCGCGATGCTTATGCCGCGGGTGTATTCCCGAAAGATGTTTTCAAGATGCAGTTTGAAGATCAGATTGCAGCCTATGGCGCACAAAAAATCGCTATGTTTGCCGAAGGCCCGCATGCACTGAAACGCACTAAAACCGATGCACCTAAGGTTTATCAGAATACTGGCGTAGCCGGTTTCCCATTAGCTGGCGGTAAAACACCATTTGGTGGCTTCCTGTTTATGTGGTCGGTGCCAAAAAATGCGAAGAATGTGGATGCCGCCATCAAGTTGGGTAAATTCCTGACGAATGACGAATCTCAATTGGTCTTTGCCAAGGCTTCTTCGACTTTCCCTTCGACCAATAAGTCTTTAGACGATGCTTATTTCCAGGCTGGTGCTAAATCTGCTGATCCGGTGGAAAGAGCTACTGCTGTAGCGGCTTCCCATATCAAAATTTCGCGCACCCTTTCGGTAAGTGGCTTGCCTGATGAAGCTGGTATGACCAAAAAACTGGATGACGCTGTATTGGAAGCGGTAACGGGTCGTAAACCAGTGAAGGCTGCTTTGGATGATGCCGCTAAATTCTGGAATGAAAAATTTTCAAGCGTTAAGAAGTAATTAATAAATTTGATTCTGTTTTGAATCAAATTCCCGCTGTCAATACCTGATAGTATTGACAGCAGGAATAAGAAAACCGCAAAGATGATTTAAATAAATCAATCTAATGCGGTATATAAAACGAGGAAGATATTCCTTGTAGATTTGTCAAAAACCCTAAGAGGAAGACAAGATGAAGCTGAAGAAAATGTTAATCGTTGGTGCTGCATTATTTGCTGCAGTTAATGCTCAGGCTGCTGATACAGAATTAGAATTCTGGACCATGAATCTGGCACCTAAGTTCAATAGCTACTTTGATCAGGCAACAAATACGTTCAATGCTGCTAACCCTGGCCTGAAAGCTAAATGGGTAGACATGAACTGGGATCAGATTCAGCCTAAGCTGATTGCTTCGATTGCTGCCGGCAATCCACCAGCACTGGTTAACTTTAATGTGCCTTGGGTACATGAATTCGCAGCCCAGGGCAATATTCTGCCACTCGATCAATACCTCGGTGCAAACAAAGCGGTTTATTCCACCAATGCTGTAAAAGATGTACAGGTTAAGGGTCAGATGTATGCCTTCCCTTGGTACAACTCCACACAGATCATTGCTTATAACAAAGACATCTTTGCTAAAGCCGGCATTAAAAACGCGCCAAAATCATTTGACGAGTTTATTGCTATGGGTAAGCAAATCAAGGCTAAGACTGGTTTAGCTGCATTTGCTCCTAAAATGAGCGATATGATTGGCTTCTTCTACTATGCCGGTCTGCCAGTTATTACTGATGGTAAAGCAGTATTCAATTCGCCTAAGCACGTTGCTTTCGTACAAAAGTTTGCTGATTTGTACAAAGCCGGTGTAATGCCGAAAGATGTATTCAAGATGCAATTCGAGCAAGAAATTGCTGCTTATAACAGCGGTAAAATTGCGATGATGACCACAGCCGCCCAAGGTCTGAAGCGTACTGAAACCGATGCTAAAGCCATCTACGACAAGACTGAAGTTGCTCCGTTCCCATTGGATGCTGGTAAGCTGAATCTGGGTTCATGGATGATGGACTTCGTTATTCCTAAGGGCACTAAAGATCCTGCAGCTGCTGCTAAGCTGGGTATCTTCCTGACTAATGACGAACAACAGCTGGCCTTCTCCAAGGCGACTGAATCCACAATGCCTTCTACCAAGAAAGCTAACCTGGATCCATACTTCCAGTCTGGTGCCAAGAGCGCAGACGTAGTTGACCGTGCCCGTGCAGTGGCTGCTAAGTCCATGGACAATGCACGTACACTGACACTGACTCCGGGTCTGTTGCCTGATGAAACAGTGATGACTAAGAAGCTGCAAGATGAAGTTCAAAATGCAGTTGAAGGTCGTAAATCTGTGAAAGAAGCACTGGATGCAGCTGTTGCTGCATGGAACGCAAAGCTAAAGAAATAATAAATAATTAGCCGTTCCATGTTCTGATGAGCGGAATTACCTGCGGGTAATTCCGTTCTTTCCCGAATATTATAATTACAGTCGAGTAGCGCCGTGAAAAACTCCAGCAGCTATACAGGCATTGCCTATTTATTCTTGGCGCCGGCCCTTATTCTGATGGGTATCTTTACCTTTTGGCCAGTAGGGTATAACGCTTACTTAGCGTTTAACGACTACAGCATTTCTGATGGTGTGGCCACTTGGAATAATTTTGAGCATTTTAAATATATTGCTCAGGAAGAACTCTTCCATCAGGCCCTCAAAAATTCGCTGATCTTCCTGCTTATTGTGCCGGTTATTCAAATTGCCGCTTTATTGCTGGCAAAACTGGTTAACAATAAATTGCCGGGAATGACCTTCTTCCGTGCGGCATTTTATATCCCTGTTATTACCGCCGTTTCAATTGCCGGTGTGGTTTGGGTTAACGTATATAAATACGACGGTATTCTGACCTGGTTCCTCCAGATGCTGCACCTCATCCCTCAAGGATCTGACGGGCAGGTGGACTGGCTGGGCAATCCTGGATTTGCACTGTTTGGTGTGATGTTGTTCACCTTCTGGCGTGGTATTGGCTGGTTCATGGTTTTATATCTTGCCGGCCTGCAAGCGATTCCAAAAGAAGTTGAAGAAGCCGCCCTGTTAGATGGTGCCAATGCCTTCCAGCGCTTCTGGAAAATCACCGTACCAATGGTAAAACCGACGATCCTGCTGTGCAGTCTGATGTCGACCATTGCGGCGATGAAGATTCTTCAGGAAGTTGTGGTACTGACCAAGGGCCAGGCTGATACCTATACCGCCTTGTTCTACGTATATGACCAGGCATTCCGCAATTACAACTTCGGTCGTGCTGCGGCGGCTGGTCTGGTTGTGACCTTCTTCTGCATGATTCTTGCGGCCATCCAATTTCGCTTTATGGGCGAAAAGAAATAACAAGAGGATTAAGAAATCATGGCAATGGGTAAACAACTGCGAAATGCACTGGCTCTGTCCGGGCAGTACGCCGGCCTGATCGCCTTTGGCATCTTCACCACATTCCCTTTTCTCTGGGCTTTGTCGGTGGCGGCCTCGGCTGATCCGTCCAATACCTGGCTTTTCCCTCGCTCCTTCTGGCCAACTGATCTCAGCCTGATGTGGTTTATACGCGTATTCGACGAAATGCCGTTTATGACGTATATGAAAAATTCCACCATGATGACGATCGGGACCATTGTGGGTGTGGTGGTCTTGTCCATCCTGGCGGGTTATCCGCTGGCACGGTTGCGCTTTCCTGGCCGCAATTTCATCTTTGTCGCGATTCTGGCCACAATGATGATGCCGACTGAAGTGGCGATTATTCCTAACTTTATTACTTTGAAGCATCTGGGCCTGCTGGATACTCAGTTAGGCGCGATTATTCCAAATCTTTCAACTGCCTTCGGTATCTTCCTGATGAAGCAGGCCTTTGAAGCGGTTCCTCAGGATTTGGTGGATGCAGCACGGGTGGATGGTGCCACCGAGATGCAAATTCTGTGGCGCGTGATGGTGCCGGTATCCGGTCCGTCGATTGCTTCGCTGGCTATTTTCTCGCTGGTGAATGCCTGGAATGATTATCTCTGGCCTTCGATTGTGATTTCCACCAAAGATAAATTACCGCTGGCTGTAGGTGTGTTTAATGACCTGACCGGGCCGTTTGCAACCTCATACAGTATGGTGATGGCAGCGATTGTAATGACTGTTATCCCGGTACTGATCTTCTTTGCCTTTACTCAGCGTTATTTTATTGGCGGCCTCGACGGCGCTGTGAAATAAACCGGATTTCTGCAGCCACAGGCTGCAGATTCCCCCCGCTGGTATTCGCTACCCATTTAGACATTAGAGTTTGCAAGGAATCGAGATATGGCTTCGGTTACGCTCAGTAGAATTAAGAAAAACTACACCAAAGATGTATGCGTTATCAAAGGTGTGGACCTGGAAATTAAAGACGGCGAGTTTGTTGTTTTTGTCGGCCCTTCAGGCTGCGGCAAATCGACCTTGCTGCGGATGATTGCAGGCCTTGAAGAAATCACCGAAGGCGAACTGAAAATTGGCGATACCGTTGCCAATGATCTGCACGCTTCCAAGCGTGGTATTGCCATGGTGTTCCAGTCTTACGCTCTCTATCCGCATATGAGTGTGTATGACAATATGGCTTTTGCTTTGAAGCTGGCCGGAACCGATAAAGAAGAAATCAACCGCCGGGTAAAAGCCGCTGCTGAAGTTCTGCAAATGACTCATTTGCTGGATCGCAAGCCTAAGGCTCTGTCGGGTGGTCAGCGTCAGCGTGTGGCCATTGGCCGTGCGATTGTGCGTGAGCCTAAAGTGTTCTTGTTTGATGAGCCTTTATCTAATCTGGATGCTTCTTTACGCCTGCAAATGCGCGTTGAGTTGTCCAAGCTGCACCAGGAACTGAAAACCACCATGATTTATGTGACGCATGATCAGGTGGAAGCGATGACTCTGGCTGACCGGATTGTGGTGTTTAATGCCGGTATTATCCAGCAAGTTGGCAGCCCGCTGGAAATGTACGAAAACCCGTCTAACCTCTTCGTGGCTGGCTTCTTAGGTTCGCCGAAGATGAACTTGTTAGAAGCTGTTTTAGTCAGCAAAAACGATGTTTCAGCCCATATCCGCCTGCCGGACGGGATTGAAATTCGTGCTGCTGTAAATGCTAAAACCTGCAAAGTGGGCGATAAGGTCACCATCGGTATTCGTCCGGAACATATGCAACTGGCCACAGCGGATGCCGCTAATTCTGTGCCGGCCCGTGTGGATCTGGTAGAGCATCTGGGGGACATCGTACTGGCCTATATCGAAGTGAAGGGTATCAGCGATATTCTTTGCATGAAATTACCGGCTGAAGCAGACACCATTAAATTGGGTGATCAGATTCATGTGGTATTCCCTGAAAAGAATTGCATGTTGTTTGATTCCGAAGGTATTGCATTAAAACGTGTTTAATTCAGTAAAATGAATCAAAAAAGCTCACTAAGCAATTGGTGAGCTTTTTTTTTAAAAGATGGCATTAAGGAGCTGGTGGTATGAAAAAAATAATTCTGTTATTTTGCGGGGTATTGGGCATGGGCAGTGCTGTTGCAGCAGAGCAAAAAATTCGTACCCCATTTCTGGAGGGCTGGGATCAGGTGCCATTGGCCACCATGGAGGGTCAGGCGGCGGATTTCCCCGGGCATTACTGGATTGCCGGCCCTGGCCAGCGGCAGCAAATTGCGCTGACCTTTGATGATGGACCCAATGAGCAAACGCTGGAATTATTAAAAGTATTAAAGAAGCATCAAATTCATGCGACTTTTTTCTGGCTGGGCAAGCAGGCTGAGGAATTTCCGGCCATTGTAAAAGAAGCCGCTGCCGCCGGGCATACCATTGGCAATCATTCTTTTAATCACCCTTATTCCAGCAAAATAACCCCGGCTGCTTTTTCGGCCAATCAGATTTTACCCACGCAAAAGATATTTCAGTCTTTACTGGGTTTTGCACCAACATTATTCCGCCCGCCTTATGGGGATATTAATGCGGCCGAAATCAGCTGGCTGAAAAAGGGCGGTATGCATACGGTGGCCTGGTCGCTGGATACCCGTGACTGGCTGGTGGCCTGGAATAAAGGCCAGCCGGCAGAGATTGAAAAGACGGTGCTGCAATATGCCCATCCCGAAGCCATTGTTTTAATGCATGACGGCGGCGGCTCCCGCGTGCGTACCTTTGCGGCGGTGGATGCGTTTGTGCCGCAGTTAAAGGCTCAGGGCTATGAGTTTGTGACCGTGGATCAGCTTCTGGGTGTGCCGGGCAAACAGCAGTACCGGGAAGAAAGTGTGGCTGCTGAGTAGCATGCTGCGTGCTGAGCCGGTGTCGGATTATTTCGCACCGGTTTTTTTTCGTAGGTAATTAAAGAAATATTTATATATTTAGTGCCTTCGGCACATGGATTTAGGGGCGGTAGCCACCGCGGGGGCCTTCCTTTCTTGCTTCGCCAAGAAACGAAGCCAAAGAAGGCGACCCCAGAAGCACGAAAGCCCCTCATCTGCGGACAATCGACCGGCGGCTGCGGAACTCGCTTCGCTCAAACAGTCCTCGCCGAAACCCCGCCCGCTTGTTCCTCGCTTCGGCGTGCTTCAAGGGGAGACTTAAGCCCCGTGCGATGAGTAGCGACATTAATTCAGGTCCGTTTGTTTTTTGTGCAATGGCCATGCCGCATGGTAGGTTTGGCTGGCGTAACCCAACTTTTAGATATATCTCTTGTTGGGCATGCTGCCCAAGCTGCGTGCCTAGCGGCTTTGCAGCCGGTAGGTCTTACGATAGATTGCCGGCGGGCAGCCTTTGATTTCGGAAAATTTACGATAAAACTGGCTCAGGCTGGGAAAGCCGCTGGCCTCGGCCAGTGCCGGGATGGTTTGCTCGCTGGTCAGCAGCAGATGGCAGGCATGGCCAATGCGCAG
>JBOFGM010000191.1:0-3076 GCA_051649105.1 Iodobacter sp.
TCTTCTTTAACAGCGGAGATTTTAATCACCGAGCGGCCCAGATTACCGGCCAGAAGACGCAAACCACCATCGGCACTGAATGGATTATCAGCATGGCGCACTACATTTGAATCAACCGGTTCGGCAGGAGCCGGACGCCATTCAGCCTTGCCATCAATCAGATACGGCTCGCTGGCATAAGGGCGCAAGCTCTTACCGGCAACGGTCAGCACATCTTCATGCAATAAACCTGCATCGAGCAATTCACGAATCAGGAAACCCATACCGCCTGCGGCATGGAAATGATTCACGTCAGCCGAGCCATTTGGATAAATTTTAGCCAGCAATGGAATAATCGCCGACAGATCATCAAAATCGGTCCAGTCGATAATAATTCCGGCTGCACGGGCAATCGCGATCAGATGGATTGTGTGATTGGTTGAACCGCCGGTGGCCATTAAGCCAACAATACCGTTCACAATACATTTTTCATCCACAACTTTACCTACCGGCGTAAATTCATCGCCCTTATAGGTAATGGCCACAGCACGCTGAGCAGCGGCCACGGTCAGCGCATCGCGCAGCGGGGTATTAGGATTAACAAAAGCGGCGCCTGGCAGATGCAGACCCATCACTTCCATTAACATTTGATTCGAGTTGGCTGTACCAAAGAAAGTACAAGTACCGGCACCGTGGTAAGAGCCCTCTTCTGACGCCAGTAATTCTTCACGGCCGCATTTGCCTTCAGCAAACAGCTGACGTGCCTTGGCTTTCTCGCTATTGGCAATACCAGAAGTCATCGGGCCGGCAGGGACAAACACCGCAGGCAAATGACCAAACTGCAGGGCACCCATCAGTAAACCCGGAACAATCTTGTCACAGACACCCAGACAGACCACGCTGTCAAAAACATTGTGTGACAAACCAATTGCGGTCGACATGGCAATCACGTCGCGGCTGAACAGGCTGAGTTCCATGCCTGGCTGGCCCTGTGTGACGCCGTCACACATGGCAGGAACGCCGGTAGCAAACTGAGCTGTTGCGCCAACCTGACGAACGGCTTCTTTAATCAAGGCAGGAAAAGCTTCAAAAGGCTGATGCGCCGACAACATATCATTATATGCAGAAACAATTCCCAGATTAGGCTGACGCATTTCGCGCATCATAATCTTGTCATTTTCTGGAGCGGCGGCCCAGGCATGCGCCTGATTGGTACAGGCCAGACCTTTTCGCTGTGGTTCCTTACTTGCCGCCTTCTCGAGGCGGGCTAAGTAACGGGAACGGGAATCCTGGCTGCGCGCAATAATACGCGCAGTGACTTCGGCAAGCTTGGGATGAACGGACATAGACAAAGGCTCCGAGTTACGGCGCAAGCACAGTACGCCACGTGCGTTTCTTTAAAATTGATCGTAGTTTTACTACAAAGCACCTATAACTTCAACCGGATTGGTCCGGAAATTTAATTTCATTGCGTTGCATCAATAGTCAACATTTACACAGGGTTACCATTCTGCGCTACGTGTTAACCACCACCGTTCATGGCCCTTGGTGAATTTCGTTTGCACCTTGTTTTAGCAGTGTAGTAAGATTACAAAGTCTTACGCGCCCGCCAAGGGCTGAAAACCGACTCAAGTATAAGGATTCTCGCGGATGACTCCGATCGATGCTTTCGACATGGTGCTGTTCGGCGGCACTGGCGACCTGGTAATGCGTAAACTGCTGCCAGCGCTGTACCACCAACATCAAGACGGAAATCTGCCCCAGGAAGGGCGTATTGTCTGTCTGGGCCGCAGTGTTCCAGATACTGCAGCCTACCTCAAAAAAGCCCATGCCTTAGCTGTTGGCTACCTGGGTAAACATTACAATGACGCTGACTGGGCATCCTTTGCCACTCGCGTTGAATATCTGCATCTTGATTCTAACAATAGTGAAGAATTCGCGAACCTGGCGGATGCGCTGAATGCGTTTCCAAATCGTACCCGCGTCTTTTACCTTTCCACCGCGCCAGATCTGTTCGCTCCGATCTCGAAAAACTTATCTGCAGTCGGTCTGACCGCAGGTAATTCACGCGTTGTGCTGGAAAAACCACTGGGTCACGATTTAGCTTCGTCAAACAAGATTAATGATGAAGTGGGTGAGTATTTCCAGGAACATCAAATTTACCGTATCGACCATTATTTGGGCAAAGAACCAGTCCAGAATCTGATGGCGTTACGTTTTGCCAACACTTTACTCGAACCACTCTGGCGTCGTGAGTGGATCCGCGATGTACAAATCACGGTAACCGAGCAAGTGGGTGTTGAATCACGTGCTGATTTCTACGACAAAACCGGTGCTCTGCGCGATATGGTACAAAACCATTTGCTGCAGCTGTTGACCATTGTTGCGATGGAACCGCCTGCATCGATTGATGCAGATGCTGTGCGTGATGAAAAGCTGAAAATTTTACGGGCCTTAAAGCCACTCACTACTGAAGATGTACATACCAAGGTTGTACGTGGTCAGTATCGTGCGGGTGCCGTTAATGGCAAACCGGTTCCGGGTTACCTGGATGAGCCGGATGTACCTGCCGGCTCTAAAACTGAAACCTTCGTTGCGCTGAAAGCTGAAATTCAGACCTGGCGCTGGGCGGGTGTTCCGTTCTATCTGCGTACCGGTAAACGCTTATCCGAGCGTCTGGCTGAAATTGTTATTAATTTCCGTGAAACTCCGCACTCCATCTATGGCCGTACCGCCAGCAGCCCGAATCGTCTGGTGATTCAGCTGCAGCCGGATGAATCGGTTCGTCTGTATATGATGGCCAAAGAGCCGGGCAATCAAGGCCGTCTGCGCCCTGTGCATCTGGATATGGATTTTAAAGAAACATTCCAGACCCGCAGCCCTGAAGCTTACGAGCGTCTGTTGCTGGATGTGATCCGTGGTGACTTGTCCCTGTTTGTACGTCGCGATGAACAACGCGCCGCATGGAAATGGGTTGAGCCTATCATCGATAACTGGGAAAGCAGCCCGGAAGGTCCTAAGCCTTATACGGCCGGTACCTGGGGACCTGCAGCCTCTTCTGCCTTACTGTCCCGTGATGGTTTGTGCTGGCACGAAG
>JBOFGM010000192.1:0-3155 GCA_051649105.1 Iodobacter sp.
AGTAGTTGCGCAGCCCGTTCCGGGTTGCCAGCCAGCGACAAGATATAACGCGGGCTGCCGTTCTGAAAGGTCACACTGCTGGCCTCAGTCACCCACAGGCGGAAAGTCATCGATTCCACCTGCACCACATGGCTGTTGGTCTTAACCGCATCCCGCAGCACATTGCCATGATCCAGTTGCGCCGTTACATAATGGCCGCTCATTTCAATGCTGATCAGCTGTGATTTAAACTCAAAACGCTGCCAGAGCTGATGTGCCGAGCAAATGGCATACATGCCTAAAGCAAAAAACACCACGCCATAGGTTAATAAATTCACATTAAACGTAGCCGGTGACATGCTCAGCAATTGCATCCCGCTTAAAGCCAGCAGACCCGTACTGATCAGTACAAAGGTAGTGCCAATCAGGTCCAGCAACAGCAAAGGCTGCAAACGGGGTGAAGCATAAGCCGAGGCAAAGGTGACCTGTTCGGCATCAATAGGCACCGGCTGTGTTTCTTCCAGCGCTTCGGCATAAAACTTGCCGGCTTTCTCATTTAAATCAATATGCGGTTCCAGCCGCGAATACACACGATTAGGAATGCTTTCCTGCCAGTCGTTTTGCATCACACGGGAAAACTCTTCCAGCGCCAGGCCCGGATGGCAATTGATGCTCCATGTATCTTGCTTATTACTGACCACCGTATTGGGCGGCTGTTTAACATTTCGCAGCAGCGCCAGATAAAACACGCCATAAACGGCCAGCGCCATCACAATCAGAATAAACACCTGTGGAAACGGATCCAGCCAGCCCACATCGGGCAGCCGGGAAGCGAGCTTTAATAGCAGCACCGGCCCCAGCACTGCCGCCACCAGCATCATCACCAGCCGGGACGGGCTGAGGCTTTGTTCCGCAGCACGCAAGGATAAATTCAGAATATTGCCCACCGGAGCCAGCAACAGCCAGATCACATAGCCCATAAAGGCCACGCCGATCCAGTCGGCAATATGCTGCCACTCTGCGGTATGCGCCTTGCCGCCCACCAGACTCAGGATCAGTACGGCCAGAACCAGCACCAGCGTGATGCCCTTTTTAAAATGCAGCAGCGCCAGATTACGCACACGCTCCGGCGCAAAGGTCAGATTAGGCACAATAGAATGCAGCAAGGTGCTCAGTGCCCCCTGAGGCTCCTGGTACTCCAGTGCCTGCTGACGCAATACTTCACGCAGGCTGTCTGAACCCGCCGATTTACCCTGCATCGCACCCGGCACTTCATCGGCCAGACTCACCGGACGCCCGCGACCGAAGAAAAAACGCAATTGCTTCATGGCCCAGCCCAGCAAGGACACACCGGCACCCAGCATGGCAACGGCCAACAGCACCACCGCCAGCTTGTAATGTGCACTGTCGAGCGCCAGCGACTGCTTAACCAGTAATAACAGCCCCATCCCGGCGATCAGCAATACCGAGCCACAAATCAGCAGAAATATATTTTCCAACCGCATCGGATTGGGAAGATTAAATTTATTACTGTCACTACCATAGTCAAACGACATGATGCCCAACCCTTACGGTTTATCATTGATTTATCAGCGGAATTTTAACCGCCTCAGACCGGCAATTATACTGAATTGCCGGTTTATTCCCGGTTATTGAGTGCATTTAATAAGCAATAGCAGAATAAATGCGGCCATTCTCTATCCCCGGACACGCCCGGGCAATTTATATTCTTCCTAAGTAAATACCTCAATACTATTAAGTATTGCAATAAGTTCCAATTCATTACCGTAAATTATTACAGTATTAATCGTGAAATAGTGACGTGTGCACCAGGCGTCGGGCCGTTAAGATGACGTCAACATTGAATAATGACATGGGGCTGGTGAGTAAAGCCAAATCAACATGTCCCACAAAGAGGAACCGTCATGACTACCCAAACAATCAACCCACGCGAAGTCCGTCAGCAATTAGGCCTGAACCAGCAAGAATTCTGGAGCCGTATTGGTGTAACGCAAAGTGGTGGCTCCCGCTACGAAAGTGGCCGTAATATGCCACGCCCGGTGCGTGAACTGCTTCGCGTTGTTCATGTTGAACAAATCGACTTAGGCCGCATCAACCGCGAAGATTACCAAATCATTCAGCATCTGCGTGAAGAGCGCGTTGAATTGTATGAAACACTGCGTGCAGCCGCCGCAGCACATGATGAAGAAGATATGCCGGTCCGTCATCAGTCTTCACACAGCCACTTACAGGCTTAATTTAACCTGCAGGCCCAGCGCAGTAATGCGCAGGGCCAATTGCTGCATCCATTCTGTGGGTGCTGCGAGCAAACGACTGGCTTCCGGCTGCATAGACGGCCGGGCCAGTCCATACAACAACACCCCTTCCAGCCTGACTCCCGCATCCATTGCGTCCTGCAAAAAGGCCAGATAAGCGGCCAACTCTGCTTCATCAGGCAAAACATTATCCATTGCAAACATACAGGTCTGAATCCAGGTCGGGCAATGCTGCGCCGCCAGCTTTAACCGCCGGGCCACTTGCACACGCTTTTGCTGAATTTGATTCACCGGTGAAAAACCATCGGCTGGCGCACGGTCCAGCTTAAACCACACTTCCCCGCCCAGCTCACGCATCCGGTCCAGCGCAGTCTGTACCTGCACCCGGTCCAGCTGGCTGCCATTGGTAATCAGGACCAGCTTGATTTTGCCGGGCAGATCAAATTCTTGCAGTACCGCTCCCACCCGCTCCACACAGTCGGCAAACTGCAGGCTGCTGGTTGGCTCACCATTACCAGAAAAAGCCACATCATTTAAACGACGGGCCTCTGGCGGCACGCGGGTTTGCATAAAATCCCCCTGCACAATGTCATGCAGCAGGCTGCGCAATTCCGCCGCCATCTGATCCAGATCCAGCTCCGGTGCACCACCGCGCTGCAGATCCGGCACCTGGCAATACACACAGCGCCAGTTACAGGCATTATTGGGTTTCAGGTTAATCCCAACCGAAACGCCCCCGGCACGGCGGGAAACCACCGGATACACATAAACACAGCCGGCACTGTCCCGGCTGTGGTCACTCACCTGCAAAATCTTTTCAATCTTACTTCTCATCCGACTTCGCTCTCACCAACAAGACTGGCACCGGTGTGCAATGCACCACCCCTTCGGCCACACTGC
>JBOFGM010000193.1:0-8502 GCA_051649105.1 Iodobacter sp.
GGGTTGCCATGGCCTGCGGGGCTCTGGGGTCCTGAATGCCCACTTTCCATGGCGTCTGGTCTTTTTTGCCCAGCGCCAGCACATTGCCGCCGATATTAATCAGCGCATTATTCACCCGGTGTTTACGCAAATAGGCGGCGGCGCGGTCCAGCGCCCAGCCCTTGGCAAAACCGCCGGTATCAATGGCGACGGCCGGATTGCTGCTGCTGACCGTGGTGCCATCAAAGCTCAGATCGCTCATTTTGGGCTGTTTGGCCAGCAGGGTGCTGATGGCTTCCGGATCGGGTAAAACGGCCGCGTAATTATCTTTATGAAACCCCCAGGCGGCCACGAGGCTGCCCATGGCGGGGTTAAACAGCTGTTCGGAGCGGTCGGCGTAGTTACTGGCTTGCTTAAGTAAATTGGCCGTTTCACTGTCGATAATGGCGGCTTCACCCTTGGCAAAGCTGGCATTCAGTCGGGTGATTTCCGATGGCTGCCAGGGGTGCAGCCGATGGTGAATACGGTCCAGATCTGCAAAAACGGCTGCAGCATGTTTCCGGGCGACCTCTTGATCCAGCCCCCAGATGGACAGCTGAACCCGGGTGCCAAAGACATAGCTTTCCTGCTGGTAGAGCGGCTCCCGACCACAGGCGGACAGCAGTGTTGCAGCAGAAAGTAACAGCAGAGTGGTCATCAAAGTACGTCTGCCCCGGCGGATCGCAGGGGCAGGCCAGGCTGGCGCAGAATGGCGGTTGCTTAATGGCCGCCGCTGAATCTGCTGACCAGTCATGCAGCAATCCGTTTTTCTATGGCATCAATAAACAGCCCCGCCACATTGATCCCCGACTGAGCACTGATTTCTTGAAAGCAAGTCGGGCTGGTGACATTAATTTCGGTCAGATTTTCACCAATTACATCCAGCCCCACCAGCAGTAAACCTTGTGCGGCCAGTTGCGGGCCTAGGGCTTCGGCAATTTCCCGGTCTTTGGCGGTCAGCGGGCGGGCTTCACCCCGTCCGCCGGCGGCCAGATTGCCGCGGGTTTCGCCAGCCTGAGGAATCCGGGCCAGGCACCAGTCCACGGGTTTGCCATCAATCAGCAAAATGCGCTTGTCGCCGTCTTTAATCGCCGGAATATAGCGCTGCACCATAATGGTCTGCGTGCCATTGGCGGTCAGCATTTCGATGATCGAGCCGATATTCGGATCGGTTTCGCGCAGGCGGAAAATCCCGGTGCCGCCCATTCCGTCCAGCGGCTTAACGATAATATCGCCGTGCTCGGCCAAAAATTCCCGGATATCGGCTTCTTGCTGGGTCACCAGAGTGGGCGCGGTAAATTCAGGGAATTTTAAAATCGCCAGCTTTTCATTAAAGTCGCGCAGCGCCTGGCCGCGGTTAAAGATGCGGGCGCCCTGTGCTTCGGCCAGCGTAAACAGCTGGGTGGCATAGAAATATTGCTGATTAAAGGGCGGATCGGTACGCATGATCACGGCATCAAAGTCTTTTAATGCGGTGATACTGGCTTCGTCCTGTTGATACCAGTCGTGGCCGGTTTGAGTATCCGTAAAGTGCAGCCGGGCAGCGCGCGCCTCGGCGATACCGGATTTAACCCGTAATTGCTCTGCCCCGCAGGTAAAAACCTGGTGTCCGCGGGCATTGGCTTCCCGCATCATGGCATAGCTGGTGTCTTTATAAATTTTGAGACTGGCAAGCGGATCAAGCACAACGAGGAGTTTCATAGCAGCCTTTAAATAAAACCGGGTCAGAGCCCGGTTTTTTGAAAGATATATATGGTTTCACCCAGCGGGGGTGTCGGTGTGAGCGCTTATTCCAGCTCTAAGGCACCGGCCAGAAGAGCCAGCCGCGCCACTACGCCATAAGAGTAGAAGCGGTTGGCTTCACAGCTTGGCGAGCCATCACAGTCCGGGGTGGAAAGCGGCGAGGCAAAAGCCAGCGGTACAAAGTGTGCACCCGGCGCATTCAGATTTTCATCAATGCCACGGCCGGTATGAACGCGGTAGAAGCCGCCAATCACAAAGCGGTCCAGCATATACACCACAGGCTCGGCCACGGCGGCATTGATTTGTTCAAAAGTCGGCACGCCTTCCTGCACGATTACATCGTGCACTTCCATGCCTTCTTTAATCACGCTCATTTTATTGCGTTGCTTGCGGTTCAGCCCCAGCAGCTCGGCACCTGACTTAACGCTCATAATGCCCATGCCATAGGTGCCGGCATTGGCTTTTACAATCACAAAGGGTACTTCATCGATGCCATGCTGGGCGTATTTAATGCGGATTTTTTCAATCATCGCATCCACGGTGGCAGCCAGCTCTTCTTCACCGGCGCGGGAATGGAAATCCAGACCGTCAACATGCTCAAAGTAAGGGTTGATCACCCATGGATCGATGCCGATCAGTTCGGCAAATTCTGTTGCCACCTTATCGTAGGCCGTGAAATGCTGTGTTTTACGGCGCACGGCCCAGCCTGCATTTAAAGGCGGCAGCAGGGTTTGTTCCAGATCTTGCAAGATAGCCGGGATCCCTGCGGATAAATCGTTATTCAGCAGGACAACACAAGGGTCAAAGCCGGCAATTCCTACGCGGTTGCCATTGCGCACCAGCGGCTCCAGCGTCAGATGTCCGCCATCGGGCAGATCCAGGGTGGTGCTGGTGGTAATTTCCGGATTCATACTGCCAAGGCGCACTACCAGGCCCGCCTGGCGCAAAATTTTGGCCAACTCGGCCACATTTTGCAGATAAAAGGTATTACGGGTGTGGTTTTCCGGAATCAGCAATACCCGGCGTGCATCGGGGCAATAGCCTTCCAGTGCAATCATGGTGGCCTGCACGGCCAGCGGGTGGAATTCCGGGTTCAGATTATTAAAACCACCGGGAAAAAGATTCATATCTACGGGGGCGAGCTTATAGCCAGCATTACGTAAATCAACCGAGCCATAGAAAGGCGGGGTGTGCTCTTGCCACTGATTGCGAAACCAATGTTCAATTTCTGGCTGAGCGGCCAAAATTTTGCGTTCCAAATCGAGTAATGGGCCAGTTAATGCAGTAGTGAGATGTGGAACGCTCATCTTGGTGTCTTCTTCTTTAGTAGTTTCATGCATGGCATATGCGGGCAGAGGACGGCGGATTCAACTCTGACGGCCTGGTAATTCTGTTGCCCGCTGTTTACGCTTGATTTTTCAGGCCGGAAAAACACACTTCCAGCATATAGCCAATGATGGCTGTGTGATCGAGCTTGCTGTAGCGCTGCAGGTATTCCACGGCGGGATCACAGGTTCTGGCGTAGTAGGCAAATAAAATAACATCATCAGGCAAGGCCGGGTTCAGCTCGCCCTGTTGTTTAGCCTGCTGAACAATCTTTTCCATCTTGCCGTTTAATTTCAGCACTCTTGTGACATATTTTAGGTTACGCGTCAGCATTTCGCGCACCTGAGCGCTGGTGGATGGCAAAAAGGGCATGCCCCCTTCCAGCCGGATCTGTAATGCCCAGGCCAGCAGATCTTTCAGGGTTTGCAGAGCAGACTGGTTCTCTGGCAAGGCGGCCAGAAAATCCAGCGCACCATCAATCAGCCGGATCATGGCGGCACCCACCAGATCTTCCTTCGACTTAAAGTGCTTATACAGGCTGGGTTTGGAAATGCCTACTTCCTGGGCAACATCATCCATGGTCATCAGGTCAAAGCCCTTGCTGGCCAGAATGGCGGTGGTTGCGTCCAGGATGGCGGTTTCACGCAGCTTAAAGGCCTGATCCTTGAAGCTTAGTTTGCTTAAAATACTCATTGGTAATTAAAGTTACTCTGTGGTAGATTTAATAGCGATACGGTTTAGATGCCATCTTAGCTGCAGAAAGCAAGATTGGATAGCCGCTTCAAACTTAAACAAGGGTCCGCTTTGGATCAGCCCGCATAAGGAATCCGCAAGTGCTGCAGCAAATGCCTTCTTCTACCCGGAAAAAAATAGCGGTGATTGGTGCAGGGATCTCTGGTCTGGCCAGTGCTTATCTGCTGAACCGCCAGCATGATGTCAGCTTGTTTGAAGCCGGGAGTTATTTTGGCGGGCACAGTAATACGGTGGATATCACCCTTGGCGGCGTCACTCATCCGGTCGATACCGGCTTTTTAGTACTGAATGATAAAACCTATCCCAATCTGATCGCTTTGCTGGCCGAGCTGGATGTGCCGACCTACAGCACCGATATGTCTTTTGGCGTGTCGATGGATCAGGGCGCGCTGGAATGGGCCGGTACCGATTTAAACAGCGTGTTTGCCCAGCGGCGCAATCTGTTGTCTCCGGTTTTCTGGGGCATGCTGAAAGATATTCTGCGTTTTAATAAGGCCGCTGACGTCAATCTGATCCGGGTGGAACAAAGTAAAGAAACGCTGGGGCAGCTGCTGGATGCCGGAGGCTATGGCCAGTTATTCAGAAATGGCTATCTCTTGCCGATGGCCGCGGCCATCTGGTCCAGCGCGCCGGGGGATATATTAAATTTCCCGGCCAGCACCTTTTTACGCTTCTGTATCAATCATGCCTTATTGCAAGTAAACGATAGGCCCAAGTGGAAAACCGTGCAGGGCGGATCACGCAACTATGTGCGCCGCATTATTAAAAGCCTGCCCGATGTTCGTCTGCAAACCCCGGTGGTGGCGGTGCGCCGTGATCAGGACGGCGTGACGGTCGTGACCGCAGAGGGCGAATTTCACTTTGATGAAGTGATCTTTGCCACCCACGCCCCGGTTACCCTGGCGCTGCTGCAGGATGCGGACCCGGCCGAGAAAAAACTGCTCAGCGCCGTGCGTTATCAGCCCAACTGCGCCTATTTACACACCGATATCGCCCTGTTGCCCAAGCGCCGCAAGGTGTGGTCGGCCTGGAATTATCTGGGAGGAAAAGCCATTGATGGCAGCAGCCCGGTGTGTGTCAGCTATTTATTAAATCAGCTGCAAAATCTGCCATTTAGCCAGCCGGTGATGGTGACGCTGAACCCGGTCACCGAGCCCGCCGGGGTGATCGCCTGTTTTGAATATGAACACCCGATTTTAGATCAGGCGGCGATTGATGCGCAGCAGCAGTTACCTCTGTTGCAGGGCAAAAACCACAGCTGGTTTGCCGGTGCCTGGACAGGTTATGGCTTTCATGAAGATGGGCTGAAATCTGCCTTGCGTATTGCTGACGCATTTAATGTTTTGCCAACCTGGGCCCGCTTATAAATGAAGGCTGCCTATTTATTAACCGGTCAGGTGGTGCACGAGCGCATGCGGCCGGTGCAACACCGCTTTGTGTATCCGGTATTTTGCCTGCGGCTGAATCTGGCCCGTTTAAATGAGCTGAACAGCGCCTGGTTTGGTATTAACCGCTGGCGTGCGATGTCGGTGTTTACGGCCGACTACGGCGCGCGGGACGGTTCTGATTTAGAAGGCTGGATGCGCCGCCTGCTGCAGGACGCAGAGATTAAGGCAGAAGGGGAAATCTGGCTGCAAACCTTTCCCAGATTATTTGGCTTTGCATTTAACCCGGTTAATTTTTGGTTTTGCCACGATAAACAGGGCGGCCTGAGGGCGGTGCTGGCCGAGGTCAACAATACCTTTGGTGAGCATCATCGCTATTTACTCAGCAACGCTGACGGCGCTCTGATTACGCCGGACAGTCAATTGAAAAGTATCAAGGCGATGCATGTCTCTCCGTTTTGCCCGGTCAGTGGCCATTACCAGTTTGTATTTAAAGACAGCGCCCAGGCCGCTTTTGTGGGCATCGATTATTTTGATCCGGACGGGCTGCTGATTAAAACCGCCATCTCCGGGCGGCGGCGCAGTTTTACGGCGGCTCACTTACGCAGCAGTTTATTGGCGCAGCCGTTTTTAACCCTGGGTGTGGTTTTTAAAATTCACTGGCAGGCACTGCAGCTTTGGCTTAAACGGGTGCCGTTTTACCGTAAACCCGCTCCGCCGCTGCACCCTGTGACCAAAAGTATTTCTAAGGAGAGTCAATGATGAGCCAGGCTCAAGCCCTGCCAGAAGCCCTGTCTGCCGCACCTGCTGCGGCCAGATTATTTATTAAAATTTTGCAGCGCCTGCAAACCGGGCATTTAGAGCTGATCACCCCAGAAGGGGCTCATCTGACCTTTGGTGATTTGCATACCCTGCCTTCTGCAAGGCTGGTGGTGCATAACTGGCGCGCCTGCGGGCGGATTATGCAGGCCGGGGATATTGGCTTTGCCGAAAGCTTTGCTGCAGGCTGGATTGATACACCGGATTTAACGGCCCTGCTGCGGCTGGCGATTAAAAACGAGGCCGTGCTGGCGCGCTTTGTCTTTGGCGGCAAGCTGGCCACCTGGTTTTACCGGCTTAAACACTGGTTGCGGCCCAATACCCGGGAAGGCAGTAAACGCAATATTTATGCGCACTATGATATTGGCAATTCCTTTTATCAGCTGTGGCTGGATCAAAGCTGGACCTACTCCAGCGCGGTGTTTGCCGGGGATTTTAATCAGAGTCTGGAAAGCGCTCAGGCCGCTAAATATCAAAGAATTATTGATACGCTTAAGCTTAAAGCCGGCGACAAAGTGCTGGAAATTGGTTGCGGCTGGGGCGGTTTTGCCTTGCATGCCGCCCGGTGTGGCATTGAAGTGCACGGTATTACCATTTCAGAAGCTCAGCTGGCCGTGGCCAAAGAGCGCAACCAGGGTAATCAGGCCCGTTTATGGCTCTCTGATTATCGGGATTTAAACCAGCAATATGATGCCATTGTTTCGATCGAAATGTTTGAGGCGGTGGGTGAGCGCTTCTGGCCGGTCTTTTTTAAGCAGCTGCAGCAATGTTTAAACCCCGGTGGTAAGGCACTGGTGCAAAGCATCACCATTGATGAAAGCCGTTTTGAAAGCTACCGCGCCAATACCGATTTTATTCAGCAATATATTTTCCCCGGCGGCATGTTGCCAAGCCCGGTGCGCTTTGCCAGCCATGCTGCCGCTGCGGGTTTAACCACCTCAGCGCAATACCATTTTGGCCAGGATTACGCCGAAACCCTGAGGCGCTGGAGCCAGGGCTTTAATGCCGCCGAAGAGACCATTGTGGGGCAGGGTTTTGATCTGTCTTTCCGGCGGATCTGGCAGCTTTACTTTGCTTATTGTGAAGCGGGTTTTGATGAGGGGCGGACCGATGTGGTGCAATTTTTACTTCAAAAACCTGCTTAGGCTGACCATTTTACTGGCCCTGGCCGGCCCAGGTCTGGCTGCAAGCTGGCGCGATGATTTACCGGCGGCCCGTTTATCCGGGTCGGGTGATTTACGCTGGTTCGGGCTGAAAATTTATACCGCCATGTTATGGAGCGAGCAGCAGCCTTTTTCTGCCCGCTCACCTTTCGCGCTGGAGCTGACTTATCACCGCAGTATCAGCCGGGAGCGTTTTGTCAGCACCAGCCTGGATGAAATAAAGCGCTTGTCTGGTAACCGCTACAGCCCGGCAGAGCTGGCCCGCTGGCAGGTGCATATGGAGCGCGCCTTCAGCGATGTGGAAAAAGGCGATCAGCTGACCGGGGTCTTTCTGCCCGGTATGGGCTGCCGTTTTTACAGCAAAAATCAGTTGCTGGCCGAAATTGCAGATCCCGAATTTGCTAAAGCCTTTTTTGCCATCTGGCTGGATGAGCGCAGCAAAGACAGCGGCCTGCGTGCCCAGCTTCTGGGGCAAAAGTGAACCCCGCGCTGGCCTATGGTTTGCTGGGTTTGCCGCTGGCCATGGCAGCGCTGCCGGTGTATGTGCATGCACCGGCTTACTATGCCGGCCAACTGGGAATGGCTTTATCGACCACCGGTCTGGTGCTGTTTTTTGCCCGGATGATCGATACGGTGCAAGACCCGTGGCTGGGCTGGTTAATTGATCAAAAATCCGGTCAGCTGAAGGGCTGGATGCTGCTGGGCGGTATTTTACTGGCGCTGGCCTTTGCCGGGCTTTGGTTGCCACCGGTGCGCGGCCCGGCGTTGATCTGGTGGCTGGCCCTGATGCTGATCATCACTTATACCGCCCACAGTATGCTCAATATCGCCTATCTGGCCTGGGGGGCACGGCTGGGGCAGGAGTCGGTTCTGCTCAATGCCGCTGCATGGCGGGAAGGGGCCGGGCTGGCGGGCGTGGTGCTGGCCAGTATTGTGCCGGGCTATTTGATATCCGGCTCTGGTGCACAGGTGGCAGAGGGGATGGCCTGGTATGCCCTGGTTTTTGCCTTGTTTTTAGTCGGCGGAATTGCCGCCTTACTTTACCGGGCCCTGCCCTGGCTGGGCGGCGGAGAAAAGCAGGCCTGGCATTTACCGCTGGCTAATCCGGCTTTTCGCCGGCTGCTGCTGCCGTATTTTTTAAATTCAGTGTCGGTGGCGGTTCCGGCCACGCTGGCTTTGTTTTATATCCGTGATCGTCTGGCGGCTCCGCAATTATCGGGTGCTTTTTTAGCGGTTTATTTTATTGCAGCAGCGCTGGGTTTGCCGGTTTGGGTGCGGCTGGCTAAAAAAATGGG
>JBOFGM010000194.1:0-4479 GCA_051649105.1 Iodobacter sp.
GGCAATGGTGGTGCCTTCCACATGGCCCGATCCGCTGACATCGGCATTGATGGCCAGAATACTGCCATTTAAAAAGCTGCCCACATTCACTGCGCTGGCACGGCTCAGATTATAAATAATACGGTCACGGTGCAATGCCAGCTCATCCGATGACGTGGCCAAATTGCCGCCCAGATCACCTGCAAAATCCACCTTGCTCAAGGTGCTGTTAATCACCACATTGGCACCGGCTTTCACATTTTTCAGCACAATATTTTTAAGCTCGGTATTGCCCAGATTAAAGACCTGCACATCCGAGCGGCCATCACCGGTCAGCACCACACCACCGGAACCCGCAGTCCAGCTGCCCGCCTGAGTCTGGCCGGCCAGCAAAACAGATAAGGCGCTGAGTTGTGTTTTAGCGGCCGCAAAATCCAGGAAACTGGCATTTTTAGTTGCCGAACCATACTGCCATGTGGCGGCGTCCAGCGAGCCACCATAAACCAGAGCGCCGGGAGTCAGCTTATTAGTGCCAATCCATTCTGCGCCGCTGGGGGCAATGCTCTTATTGGTATCGGTGTTATAGCCCGGCCCGTTATAGATAGAACCTGCACGGCCCCACGGGCTGTTTAAAGAGACATTACCTGCCACCACCAGCGATGGCACCGTACTTTTATATGGATTGCGGTAGCCCACATCGAAACCTGAAGTCAGATTCCCCCCGACAGCCAGCCGGCCTTCCACATCCGCTGCGGCATTGACATTGCCAAAAAAGAAACCGCTGTATCCATTAGCCACACCAAAATCAAGAATGGCAGCCTGTGCGGCCATTGCAGAAAATGCAAAACTCAGCGCGGCAGTAACAGGTATTAGTCGCATCGTATTAAATCCCTTCTGTCTGGAGTACCTCCATAAGAGGCCGGTTGATCTGCGGCAACGCATTCCGGCCGGGAAGGCCTGTTTAAAACATTTTGCCGATGCTGATTAAATCAGCAATCACTTAATTAGTTATTACAGTTTATTTAAAAGACGGCGTTATATCCGCGCATTCTATCCGACTCATCACTTCGAAACTGAATATAGATTATATTTTTATTTATTTTCTACTAATAAGAGACAAACAATATAAGCAAATTATTAATTATAAAATTCAATCGGCCATTCATAAAAAAAGCGCCTTTATGGGATCCCATAAAGACGCTGGATGTTTAACGCCGTAACATCCGCCAGGATTTAAGCTGTGCCACCAGCACCCCCAGTAAAACCAGCCCGCCTCCCCATAAATGGTAGCCCTGAATCTTTTCTCCCAGGCTTTGCATGGCAATCACAGCAGTAAATAAAGGCAGCAGATTCATAAATACCGCTGTGCGGTCCGCCCCTAAGCGATGCACCCCCTGCATCCAGCAATAGGCCGCCACCAGCGAAGAGGCAATTCCGGCAAATAACACCAGCCCCACTCCCTCTGCCGGAATACGCATCGTACCGGCACTTAACGCCAGCGGAATCAAAATCACCACCGCCAGCACAATCTGAATATATAAACTGTGCCAGTGCTTAAATGGCAAAGCCCAGCGACGCAGTAAAATGCCATACAGCGCATAAGAAACGGTACCAATCAGCATCAGTGCATCGCCATGATTAATGCCATTTAGCAAAAGGCCGGCCGGATGCCCCTTGCCCAGCAGATAAAGCACACCACACAGCGAACAAAAAATCCCCAGCACGGCAGCGGCTCCGGGCCGGGTTTTGGTAATTGCTGCATTCAGTAATAAGGAAGACAAGGGCACCAGAGAGGTAATCACCCCCATATTGGTAGCCGTGGTGCTATGCGCCGCGTAATAGGCAATGCACTGAAATAACACCATCCCCAGCAAAGCCAGTAAGGCGAATTTACCTAAATAGGGGCGGATAAGCTGGCGCTGTTGCCAGACCGGCTTCAGACAAAAAGGCGTCAGCACCAGCGCCGCCAGAAACCAGCGATAAAAGGAAATGGCACCAGGATCGAGCACACCCGCAGCGGCTTTAGAAACCACCGTATTAGTGGCCCAGATAATGACCGCCAGCAGCGGAAAAAAAACAGGCATAAAAAATCTTCTGTATTAAATAATAATTGCCGCTAGTATAGCCGTGTCTGTTTTGATGCTAGTAATGCAAAACAGACATTTTATCTTTGGAAGCAGACAAGATGCCCAATCCATTCAGCGCCGCAGATGCGGCCCTTACCGTTCCTGATCCCTTATATTTTCGCTATGAACAGATTGCTGCCGATACCCAATGCGACAGCCATGTGCATCCATGGGGGCAGCTCAGCCGGATCAGTATGGGAGTGATGGAAATCTCGCTGCAACAGCAGCGGCTGATTGCACCAGCAAATTATTTAATCTGGGTGCCGGCTCTGGTTCCACACTCTGCGTATATCCGGCAGGCGCTGGACTATACCTCGGTCTATGTCTCAGACGATCTGGCCGGGCAACTGCCATCACAAGCCTGTTTACTGACATCGACCCCACTGATCAGTGCGCTGATCCGTGATTTTTGTCAGCGTCAGGTCACCCATATCGAGAACGAAGCGGACCGGTATCAGGCCAAGCTTTTAATTGCCCGGCTCAGCCAAAGCGGGCAGGCGGCCAATTTTATGCCTTCAAGCCAGGATAAGCTGCTCTTGCCCGTTTTAAGCGCCCTGCAGGCCGACCCTGCCGATGATCGCAGCCTGAAATGCTGGGCCAGCGAAGTGCACAGCACCGAGCGCACTCTGGCGCGGCGATTTCAAAGCGCCCTGGGAATGAGTTTCAGCCAGTGCCGCAACCGGATCCGGCTGCTGCAAGCGCTGGCCTGGCTTAAAGAAGGCCGCAGTATTCAGGATATTGCCTGGCGGCTGGGCTATGGCTCGCCATCGGCTTTTATTGCCATGTTTAAACAATTAATCGGATTTTCACCCGAGCGATATCGCCAGCAGATGCGGGATTGAAGCCCCCCCGGACAGGGTAAATATCCCCTCTGGAATGCAGATTTATCCGGCCAGTCATTTGCTCTTAGCATAAATAAATTACCTTATGCAATTAACCTTAATCTAAAGCAAGCTAAGTGATTTGTCACCGGGGCAAAAATAGGATAAAAATAGCTCCCGATACCTTATATCGCATTAAATTAAAATAATAACGCGGAAAGCTCTCCTATGACGATGATCTACCTTGCAGCCAGCCTGATGCTGCTTTGGCTGCATTTGGCCGGCCTTTCTGTAGTACTGGGCCGCTGGCTGCCCTATGCTCAGGCCCGTGCGGCTGGCGTTCTGCTGATTACATTGCTGATGTTTTTTATTGAGCACTTTATCGGGCTGGGGAAACTCAATGGCATATGGCCTTTTACCGGTCTTTTAGCCGCCGCCGCTCTGTATTTATTTAAACAGGAAGTTTGCAGCAGCCGCTTTAAAGCCGCTGAAACGGTTTTTTTATTAGCTCTCGCTTATGGGCTGATTTGGAAATTTATATTTCCGGCTATTTATCCGACATCAGAGCGGGTGACCGATCTTTATTTTATGGCCAATTATTATTCCGGAGCCACACTGCCGCCGCCGGATCATTGGTTTGCCGGCCATCATTTTGATTTCTATTATGCCTTTCAGCATTATGGTGCGGCATTGATGGGCCGCTTGCTGGGCTGGCCGATTGGCTTTGCCTACAATATCGCCTTTGCCCTGCTGATGGCGCTGAGCCTTGCACTGGCCTGGGATTTTACCTCCCGCTTTGTGAGCAGCCGCTGGCATCAGCTGGTACTGATTTTTGCCCTGGCTCTCGGTGGCACCGGCGTTTCACCGCTGCTGAATTTCTTTGTCACGCCAGATAACAACACGCCTGCCAGCTGGCAGGCCAATGATCAGATGTGGGCCAGCGCCCGCTTTTTTGGCAGCTATGACCAGCGGGTGAATACCGAAACCGGCAAGGCGCTGTTCCCTTTACTCACGGCAGAAACCAAGCCCGCACCCGACTTTGAAGCCCGCGAATTACCGCTGGAAAACTTTGGCTACCAGTTTTTTCTTGGCGACTATCACCCGCCGCTGGGCGGCTTTTTCCTGCTGTTTTTAGCGCTGGCTTTACTGGCTTATCTGGAGCAAACCCCAAAGCATCCGCGGCTGGCCCAGGGTTTGCTGGCCCTGCTGCTGCCCGTAATGCTGATTACCAATACCTGGATTACCCCGCTTCTGGCCGTACTTTTATTCAGCTGGGCTGGCTGGCGGCATTATCATAAAAATCCGCCGGACTGGGGAGCCATCCTTGCGGGTGGCACGCTGGGTTTCTTACTGGTCTATCCTTTTCTGGCCGGCTTTGCCAGCCAGGCCATTGGTACGCCAATCCGGCTGGTCCACAGTATCGACCGCACCCCGCTGGCCCAATTTTTACTGCTGCTCTGGCCATTGCTGACGCTGTTTGCTCTGGCACTGACCGAAAAAAAACAACGCCCGCTGGCCGTGGCGCTGGTGATTGCCTTTGGCATTATGCTGCT
>JBOFGM010000195.1:0-1660 GCA_051649105.1 Iodobacter sp.
ACCACGATTGGTGCATTGCTGTCTGCCATCGGTGTGGCGGGTATGAGCCGCATGATGCAGGCCAATGTGATTGCCACTTCCGGCCGTGCCGTGGAAGCGGCAGGGGATGTGGATGTGTTGCTGCTGGATAAAACCGGCACGATCACTCTGGGTAACCGTCAGGCCTCGGCCTTTGTTCCGGCTCCGGGTGTGACCATGGAAGAGCTGGCCGATGCCGCGCAACTGGCCTCTTTAGCCGATGAAACGCCGGAAGGGCGCAGTATTGTGGTGCTGGCTAAGCAAAAATTTAATCTGCGTGAACGCCCTTTATTAAGCCATGCGGTTGAGTTTGTTCCTTTTACGGCGCAAACCCGGATGAGCGGGGTGAATTACGATGAACGCCTGATCCGAAAAGGGGCCATTGACGCCATCAAGCAGCATGTGGCCAATATGGGCGGGGTTTTCCCGGAAGCGGTGGGTAAGCAGGCCGATGAGATTGCCCGCCGGGGGTCTACCCCGCTGCTGGTCAGCGATGGCGCTAAAGTGATGGGCGTGATTGAGCTGAAGGATATTGTAAAGGGCGGAATTAAAGAGCGTTTTGCCGAGCTGCGTCAGATGGGCATCAAGACCATTATGATCACCGGGGATAATCCGCTGACCGCTGCCGCAATTGCTGCCGAGGCCGGTGTGGATGATTTTCTGGCCGAAGCCACGCCTGAAGCCAAACTGGCGCTGATTCGCCAGTATCAGGCCGAAGGTAAGCTGGTGGCGATGACAGGGGACGGCACCAATGATGCACCGGCGCTGGCGCAGGCCGATGTGGCCGTGGCGATGAATACCGGTACGCAAGCGGCTAAAGAAGCCGGCAATATGGTGGATCTGGATTCTAATCCGACTAAATTGATTGAGATTGTTGAAATCGGCAAGCAAATGCTGATGACCCGTGGCTCATTAACCACCTTCAGTATTGCCAATGATGTGGCTAAATACTTTGCCATTATCCCGGCGGCATTTGTTTCAACTTATCCGCAATTGGGCGCTTTAAATGTAATGGGATTAAACAGCCCCAATTCTGCCGTCATGTCGGCGGTGATCTTTAATGCGTTGATTATTGTATTTTTAATTCCGTTGGCATTAAAGGGCGTGAAATACCGCGCTCAGGCTGCCGCGCAATTGTTGCGCAATAATCTGTTGATTTACGGATTGGGTGGTTTATTAGTGCCTTTTGCGGGTATCAAACTCATTGATATGGCACTCGGTGCAATGGGGATGATTTAAGCGTAACGGGGGTGGGTGCGATGGGTACATTATTGCTGATTATCTTGTTGGTGTTGTTATTAAGGCGCTGCATTAATTGGCTTTGGCTGCGCACTCCCACGCTGAGCGAATATCTGGCCAGGCATCAGGCTTGCCAGAGAGAGGGCGAGGCGGGGTGTTATCGCTGTGGCACCTTCTATCCCCTCTCTGCCCGGGCCGCTGATCTGCGCTGTAAAACGCTGTGTCGCCATTGTAAAACCGTACTTTGGCGCAGTGAACGATAACGGTGTGCCGCAAGGTATGCCGCTTAATGATTGACCTCTTGAAGCCCGCCATCCGGCCGGCGCAATGAAGGATATAAAATGTTGACTCAATTCAGACCTGCTTTAGTGATTTTTGCCCTGCTTTCCGCCCTTACCGGCCT
>JBOFGM010000196.1:0-6095 GCA_051649105.1 Iodobacter sp.
GCGATCAAAAGCCAGTACCACACCTTTAATCGAACCAACGGCAATCACATCGGAGCCAAGGCCCACACCACCGGCAATTTCCTGCCCGGTACTGATCTGCCAGCGAACATTACCTGTGCTGACATCCATAGCTTTTAATTTATCAGGAGACCCGGCTGTCACCAGCAAATCACCATCCACAGCCGGCACAAAACGAAATTGTGTTTTATCCCCGGCCGGGCTGCGCCATTGCGTCTCAACCGGCAAAGTCTGCTCAAAGACCGGCAGAGGCAGTGGAGTCGGCGCATTACTGACTGAGCTGCATGCCGTCAGGCCCAGCAAAGAGGCAGCGATAACCAAGCGATAAAAATCTTGCATCAGGAGTTCCCCAGAGCTTCCAGTTTCACTTCCACAAATTTCACGTTCGGTGCATCTTTTTGCAGCTTCACAATCGCTTGCTGATAAGACTCACGAGCCGCCGCTTTATCGCCCTTAAGCAACTGAACATCACCCTTGGCTTCAAAGAATAAGCCAGCAAAGCTGGTTTCTTCATTGCCTTTCAGCGTGGCTAAGGCTTCATCAAATTTCTTCTCATCCAGTTGCAAGGCAGCCAGACGCAGGCGGGACACATCACGCAAACCGGGCTCTTTAGCATTGGCAACGACCCATTGCAGCTGAACCATTGCGGCGGCCGCATCACCGGCATCGGCATCGGCTTTAGCCAGCAATAAGGCAGCGCGGGCAGCATAAGGCGTACCGGCGTATTCTTTTTTCAGCAGTTCAGCCGACGCTTTGACCTTGGCCACATCTTTGCCGCCAGCCAGTGTTTCCAGACTGGTATACATCACCCCTGCTTTAGCAGATTGCGTTTCCAGGTAGCTGTTCCAGCCTTTCCAGCCGAAGTAGCCCACAAACACGATCAGCACACCCACGGCAATCGACTTACCCCAACTTTCCCACCAGGCTTTAAATTCAGCAATTTGCTCTTGTTCTTGTAGATCGAAAGCCATGTTTTTACTTCCCTTCTTGTGAGCTTGAAATAATCGATGCCAGTTCAGCCAAAGCGACAGTGCGCTGAGCGCCCGCCCCTTCACCATTTAATGTTTTCAGATTAGCTGTCTGAGTTTCTGCTTCTGTTTCTCCAATCACCACAGCAAACCGGGCCTGACTGGCATCGGCTTTTTTAAACTGCGATTTAAAGCTGCCGCCACCGCAATGCAGCACGACAGACAAACCAGCGGCACGCAATTGCTGAGCTGTGACAAAGGCCAGGGGTCCTGCGGCTTCACCCAAGTGAACGATATAGACATCGGGAGCAACCTGCGGCACCGGAACAGCCTGAGCTTCCAGCAACAATAAGAGGCGTTCAATCCCCATACCAAAGCCAACGGCCGGGCAAGGCTTGCCGCCCAGCATTTCAACCAGCCCATCATAGCGGCCACCGCCGGCAATCGTACCCTGAGCGCCCAGATCACTGGTCACCCATTCAAAGACGGTCCGGTTGTAATAATCCAGACCACGCACCAGACGGTCATTCACCGTATAACTGATTCCGGCCGCATCCAGCAAGGTTTTTAAGCCTTCAAAGTGCGTTTTTGATGCTTCACCCAGAAAATCGCTCAGTTTTGGTGCATTTTCTGCCATTTCCTGCAATGCCGGATTTTTGGTATCCAGCACCCGCAGTGGATTAGTATATACACGACGTTTACCGTCTTCATCCAGGATATCGGTAAATTTTTCCAGGTAAGCAATCAGTGCGCTGCGATGTTCTGCACGCTCTTCCGGGTCGCCCAAAGAGTTAATTTCCAGCGACACATTACTTAAACCCAGACGCGACCAAAGATCGGCCAGCATCAGAATAATTTCAGCATCCACATCCGGGGTCGCCATACCAAAGGCTTCCACACCGATCTGATGAAACTGACGATAGCGCCCTTTTTGCGGACGCTCATGACGGTACATCGGGCCCATATACCACAGACGCTGAGTCTGGTTATACAGCAAACCGTGTTCCACGCAGGCGCGCACACAACCGGCCGTGCCTTCCGGGCGCATGGTCAGTTTTTCACCATTGAGCCGGTCTTCAAAGGAATACATTTCCTTTTCAACGATATCGGTGTGTTCACCCACGCCACGAACAAATAAATGCGTGGATTCCACAATCGGCATGCGGATATTTTTATAACCGTAAGCCGACAGCCAGTCACGAGCGACCTGCTCAAAATACAGCCATGCGGGGGATGCGTCCGGCAGAACATCGTTCATGCCGCGGATACCTTGAATTTGAGTTGCCATAATTTTTTCTTATTTGTTTAACTTTAGATGGATTTCAGCGCAATCACTTTAGGCCGTACTTCCTGGCGCTTAGCGCCCCCTTCGGCATAACGGGTCTGCACATAATCCAGCACAATGGCCTGAAATGCCTCACTGATCTGGTCCCCTTTGAGGGTAACGGTTTTCTCACCGTCCACATAGACCGGGCAAACCGGTATTTCGCCGGTACCTGGCAAAGAAATACCCACATCAGCGAGCTTGGATTCACCCGGACCATTGACCACACAGCCCATCACAGCCACATTTAAATCAGCCACGCCAGGATATTGCAGACGCCAGACCGGCATTTGCTCGCGCAAATAGGTCTGAATACTGGATGCCAGCTCCTGAAACACGGTGGAAGTGGTCCGGCCACAACCCGGGCAAGCCGTCACCAGCGGGGTAAATGAGCGCAAGCCCATGGTCTGCAAAATTTCCTGCGCCACAATAATTTCGGTCCGGCGATCCCCGCCCGGCTCCGGTGTCAGAGAAATACGGATGGTGTCACCAATGCCTTCCTGTAACAGCACCGACAAGGCCGCGGTGGACGCCACAATGCCTTTTGATCCCATACCTGCTTCAGTCAGCCCCAAATGCAGCGGATAGTCGCAACGGGCGGCCAAAGCGCGATAGACCGAGATCAGATCCTGAACATGCGACACTTTACAAGACAAGAGAATCTGATCCGGGCTTAAACCCCAGCCCACCGCCTGATCCGCCGATTCCAGGGCCGAAACGATCAGCGCTTCGCGCATAACCGCGTCCGCCGATAAAGGCACGGCCAGTTTGGCATTGGCATCCATCAGTTTAACCACCACGGACTGATCCAGCGAACCCCAGTTCACCCCGATTCTTACCGGTTTATTATATTTAATCGCCTGCTCAATCATAAAAGCGTACTTTTCGTCGCGCTTACTGCCCTTGCCCACATTACCGGGGTTAATCCGGTATTTACCCAGCGCCTGGGCGCAATCGGGGTAATCGCGCAGCAAACGATCGCCATTAAAGTGAAAATCGCCGATCAAAGGCACATCACAGCCCATGACATCCAGATTGGCACGGATGGTTGCCACCTGAGCGGCCGCTTCCGGGCTGTTCACCGTAATCCGTACCGCTTCAGAGCCCGCTTTCCATAGCTCGTACACCTGGCGGGTCGTGGCTTCTGCATCGGCGGTATCGGTATTGGTCATAGACTGAACCATCACAGGATGATCAGAGCCGACCCAGATATTTCCAATTTGTACTTGACGTGTTTTGCGGCGAAGAATCGTTGTCATGGTCTATTTCAGCTCAAAAGTGGCAACATCGCCGCGGGTATAAGACTTCAAATCCACGGCCTGATTGCGAAATACAAGTTGGGTATGGGGCGCATTACCAATTTTCAAGCGGTAAGGCAGCACGCCTGAAACATTTTTCACGACACCAGGCTTCAGTAATTCACTGACTAATTTTGCGCCTGCCGCATCCTGCACCTGCACCCATGAATCTTGCTGTACTGAAATAGATAAATCTGCCGGCCCGGTGGCGGCTGCAACCATACTGGCCGCGGCGCTGGCTGGCGTGGTCACAGCGGGAGCCACAGGCAATACGGCACTGGCGCTGCTGGCCGCCATCACCGCACTGGCTGGCTGGCTGGCTGCAACATGACTGGCTTCGCTGGCCATATCCAGCACCACCACTTTAGGCAGTTCTGCCGGCGAAGGCGATAAAAGCTCCGGCGTGGCAGGCTGCTGCCAAAACCACAGCACGCCGCCCACCCCGGCAGCAAACGCCACCAGAACAACCAGTACCAATAAAATGGAAGAGCTGCTGCGACTGCCACCCAATAAAACAGAAGCTTCTTCATTCACCCGCGGCAAAGCCGCCTGCTGGCGCTCAACGGGCAGATGCTGCTCCAGATAGGCATGCAGCGGCTCCCATGGCAAATCCAGAAAGCGGGCGTAATTGCGCACAAAGCCCCGCACAAAGGTATTGCCCGGCAGCTCATCAAAACGCTCGTTTTCAATCGCTTCAATCTGACGCTGCGTCAGTTTCAGCTGGCTCGCCACATTTTCCAGCGAATGACCCAGCTCAATCCGACGCGCTTTGAGAGTTGCACCTGCCGGCGGGACACCGTCTTGCGGTGCGGGGGAAGAATCAATTAGTTCGGTCATACTCATCCGTCAATCATACGAACCGCTTAATAAGCGGGCCATTTCCAGCGAATCGGGGAATTTCTTGCGTAATTGCTCTGCCAGTTTGTTTTCTGACTCTTTATTGCCCAGCTGATGTTCCAGCTGAATACCTAACCACAGTAACTCGGCACTCACAGGTGCCAGTCTTTGCAATTCTAAATAATATCGCTTGGCCAGCATGCCGTCTTTTGTACGCATACCCAGCTCAACCAGCCTTGCTCTTGCCACGAGGCTATCCGGACGAACCCTTAAGGCCCGTTCGATATACAACCTGGCATTGGCTTCATCGCCACTCTTTAAAGCACATTGCCCGGCTGCCAGTAAGGATTTATCGGGCGTACTGTAAAGTGAATTCTTCTGAGTGGCCAGCAGGAATGAAATTCCTTCCTGATACTCACCCTTCTGACATAAATACCAGCCGTAATTATGATTAATGTCAGCATCATTAGGGGACAACTGCACCGCGCGCAAAAAAGACTGTCTGGCGGCGGCATCCTCCCCCAGCTCGGCATGAATCAACGCCATTACATTGTGCGCTGGCGCATAGGATGAGTTAATCGCTAAAGCCTTATTCACCTCATCAATAGCCACCGCATACTGACCGCGTTTTAAATACTCTGCGCTCAGCTGTGTCCGCAAAGAGGCTCTTTCCTCATCCCCTTCTGCATAAGAGAGAGAAGAAAAAAGTAAAGCTGCCGCCATCACGAACACGGTTAATTTCATCAGATTTCGCCACTTTGTGGATGAAAAATAATAGGCTGGGCATCCCCTGCCAGACGTTTTTCAACGCGGCGGGTTTTATCCAGCACCTGCCCTGCTAATTGACCACATGCCGCATCAATATCATCGCCGCGGGTTTTACGCACCGTGGCAATATATCCGGCGTTAATTAAAATATCACGAAACCGTAAGATTGCATCCCTGTTTGAGCGCTTATAGCCCGAATTGGGGAATGGATTAAACGGAATCAAATTAAATTTGCAAGGTACATCCCGCACCAGAGCGACTAATTCACGCGCATTTTCTGCGGAGTCATTAATACCATCGAGCATCACATATTCAAAGGTAATAAAATCACGCGGCGCTTTTTCTAAATATCGCGTACAGGCAGCCAATAACTGATGCAGCGGGTATTTTTTATTAATAGGCACAATATCATCACGGATTCTATCATTAGGCGCGTGTAAGGACACCGCTAATGCCACCGGACAATCTTCACGCAGGCGATCAATTGCCGGCACAATCCCGGAAGTGGACAAAGTCACACGGCGGCGGGATAAGCCATAGGCATTGTCATCGAGCATCAGTTTCATCGCGGCAACGACATTATCGTAATTTGCCAGCGGTTCACCCATACCCATCATCACCACATTTGAAACAATGCGGGTGTCGCCATTGGTGGCCTGGCCCAGACGCGCTGCATCGAGCGACATTCTGCGGTTAGCCCACCACAGCTGACCAATAATTTCAGCCGTACTTAAATTTCGGTTAAAGCCCTGGCGGGCAGTAGAACAGAAGCCGCAATCGAGTGCACAGCCAACCTGGCTGGACACACATAACGTACCCCGGTCGTCTTCCGGAATAAACACTGCCTCAACGCCATTACCCGTCCATACATCCAGCAACCAT
>JBOFGM010000197.1:0-7702 GCA_051649105.1 Iodobacter sp.
GCAGGCGGAGTAGCGGGTGCAGGGGTTGGTGTTGGCAGGGGAGCGGCGGTTGGAGTGGGCGCTGGTGTCGGTGTGACTGGCGCGGGTGTGGCCGGTGCTGGCGTGCTGGCCGGAGTGCTTGCTCCCCCTCCGCCACCACAGGCATTAAGCATCAGCAGTAAAACCAGTGGCCAGCGTGGTGGTGGGGTATCGTGCATTGCAAGCTCCTTGGCCGGAATCATAAAGACAGCATTGCAATATCAGATATTTCTGATGCTTTTGTTTGGTTTTCCGTTTAATGGTTACGCCGGGCCGGCTGGCGGCCGTTATTTGGCTTTGAGCAGCAGCAAGGTCTGCTGTTTAAAATTCCACACACTGCGGTAATGGCGCAGCAGATTGTAACCAAGGTTAATGCTGTCTTTATCCCCACTGACGAGGCTTGGTGTTTCTGTGGTCAGCGCTATGCCCTGATACGTCAGCCCGTCCAGGGTGTAATTCTGGCCGTGCTTTTGCAGCTTGCCAGAGCGCTCAAGCGCTTGCTGTGTGGGTTTGGTCAGTGTCAGAGTGCCAGGCGAGCCGCTGTCAAAGCTGGCTTCCAGCCGGATATCCCCGATATGGAAGGTGGTTTTGGGTAAACCGCTGCCAGCATATTTAAAATCAATCGCCGCCACGATGTCTGCGTCGACGGTATGGGGGATCAACGGGTTGCCGTTTTCTGCTGTGCGGTAGATCTCCACGGTGCCCGTCTGATAATCCAGCGTAAATTCATGCTCCCGCAGCAACGGCAGGCCGGCAAAACCCAGAAAATCGGGCCGGATACCACCTTCTGCGTTGATAAAGCCTAGGTCGGCGCTGTTGAGCGGCCCGAAGTTTTGCTCCGCCAGCCCTGCAATGGCCACCGGCCCGACATCATCATGGCGGTAAAGAATAATCTGCTGGCCCGATCCGGCCTTGCCGGTACTAAGGTAGTGATTCAGCTCCAGCGGGATGGCATGGTTATTTAAAAGCAGCGGAAAAGGCGTGCCGGTATCCAGCATTAATACCCCGGTCTGCCCGCGAATCTTGCCGCTTAAAAACAGATAACCCTTGGTGATTTGGCCCGCCAGGGTGATATGGTCCTGGCCCGCCGGCAATAAATCGACGGCCCTGGCGGGGGCCGCTGCCAGGGCGGAGGCGGTGATCAGGCAAAGGGCGATCCGGGTAAGCCATTGCAGCATGGTGATTCCAATTCAGAAGGAGGCAGGGCAGGCAGAGCCTGGGAACAGTTTACCTGCCATAGCGAATGAGCGGGGCGGCCATAGTTTGGATGGCAGGGATGAATTGGCCAGGGGAGTGTCATTAAGCCATTTATTTGTTTATTAAAAATGATCAATTCGCGACAATATTTTGTAAGGATCCTATGGCCAGCCGGCCATTTTAATCCTCAGTTTTAAAGCCAAATCGATGCCTCCTTTAAAATGCGCGTGTTTAGTGGCCCGGCAGGGCGAATATTTATTACTGGTGCGGGTGCGGCAGAATTGGTATCTGCCCGGCGGGAAGATTGAAGATAATGAACTGCCCGAAGCCGCCTTGCAGCGCGAGCTGGCCGAAGAGCTGGGCATTGAGCTGATTCCTGCCAGTATCCGTTACCTGTATACGGTGACCGGCCCGGCCTATGGGCTGGCAGGAGAGGTGGAGCTGATTTGCTTTAGCGCCCAATGGGACGGGCAGGTGCTGGCGCAGGGGGAAATCTCAGAGGTGAAATGGCTGGCGCTGCAAGATCACGCCCGGTTTGCCCCGGCGGTGCAGATTCTGTGCCGGGATTTTCTGTAGCCGGGTCTGTGTTTGGCTGAATTTCTGTTACTTAAAATATTTGTAGACGACTGGTCTACTTTGTCATATAGTCCATCACATCAAGCAAACGCAGTAGTCAGCCGCAGGCAGCTGTGGCCGTAATCAGCAGACCGTTGCAGGGATGAGTGACCGGAGTCAGATCCTTATCTAAAAATTAGACGACCGGTCTATTTTGCTTTGTAACGATAATTTTTGTGCATTCCTTTATTCCCATGCCACCGTTTTACCCAGCAGGGGTTCGGGGCTTTATCTCTTACTGATCAGGATTGATGATGAAACTATTAATTGTGCTTACCTCTCACGACCAACTGGGCAATACCGGCGAAAAAACGGGTTTCTGGCTGGAAGAGCTCGCCGCGCCTTACTATGCATTTAAAGACGCTGGCGTGGAAATGACACTGGTATCTCCTTTGGGTGGCCAGCCGCCGCTGGATCCTAAGAGTGATGATCCTTCCGCCCAGACCGAAGCCACGCTGCGCTTTAAGGCCGACCCTGCTGCGCTGAGCATTCTGGCCAATACGTCTAAATTGGCCGATGTCGTGGCTGCTGATTTTGATGCGGTGTTTTATCCGGGTGGCCATGGCCCGTTGTGGGATCTGGCTGAAGATACGCATTCGATTGCGCTGATTGAAACCATGCTGGCCAGCGGTAAACCCGTGGCCGCGGTCTGCCATGCCCCGGGTATCTTGCGTTATCCAAAATCGGCCGATGGAAAATCAGTGGTAGCAGGTAAAAACGTCACTGGCTTTACCAATACCGAAGAAGAAGCGGTTGGCCTGACTAATGTGGTGCCATTTTTAGTTGAAGATATGCTGAAAGAAAACGGCGGTAATTATTCCAAACTGGCTGACTGGGCACCCTATGTGGTGACCGATGGCTTGCTGATTACCGGCCAAAACCCGGCTTCATCCGAGCCTGCTGCTCATGCACTGATGGCTTTACTGGCCTGATTGGCCCGGCGCAGATTGCGCTGAATTTCATCTCTCCTCCAAAGCCTCTTTGGCATGGCCTTATGCCGTGATCAAAGGGGCTTTTCTTTTATAAAGATAAAGATGCCAAGATTAACGTCTTATGATGCCTTTTCCCGCGAAGCCATTGGCGATGTTGCCATTACCAGTGCCGCAGACCTTTCCCAATTAGTGCAGCAGGCCTGGCAGGCGCAACCCGCCTGGGCTGCGCTGTCGCTGGCGGCTCGTCAGCAAATACTGACGCAGGCCTTTGATCAGCTTGTGCCACTGCAAGATCAGCTGGCCACGCTGATCAGCCGTGAAATGGGTAAAGATATCCGCCGTGCGGGTTATGAAGCCGGAGGCACCATTCAAAGCGGATCTTATTTTGCCGGTGAAGTGGCCGCGGCGCTGGCCCCGGAATCGCTGGGCCCGCATGGCGAGATTCAATACCGGCCCTTAGGCGTGGTGGCGGTGATTTCACCGTGGAACTATCCGCTGGCCATGGCCAATAATCTGCTGATTCCGGCTTTAATGGCGGGTAACAGCGTGATTCTGAAACCCTCAGAAGAAACCCCGCTGGTGGCCGATGCCTTTGTTAACGCCTTGAATCAGGTGTTGCCGGCGGGCGTTTTACAAATTGCCCACGGGGATGAGCAAACCGGCAAGGCGCTGGTCGAAGCAGATATCCGTATGGTGGCCTTTACCGGCTCGCTGCAGGCGGGCAAACATATTATGGCCCACGCCGCATCCGGCTTAAAACGGCTGGTGATGGAGCTGGGTGGCAATGATCCGATGATTGTAATGGCCGATGCCGATCTGGATGCCGCAGCGCGCTTTGCCGTGGCCAGCTCCTTTGAAAATGCCGGCCAGATGTGCACCTCCACCGAGCGGATCTATGTCGATGCCCGCATTGCAGAGGCCTTTGAGGACAAAGTCGTGGCCTATGCCAGCCAGTATAAAACCGGGCCGTGGAACCAGCCGCGCGTCAATATTGGCCCGGTGGTCAACCCCCGCCAGCATCAGCATGTTTTACTGCAATTACAGGATGCCCGGTTAAAAGGCGCGCGCTTTTTACTGGGCCGGGATGATTATGCGCTGCCCTTTATTGAGCCCACCGTGATCACCGGGCTGACCATGGATATGCAATTAGAGCAGGAAGAAACTTTTGGGCCGGTGGTGGCCATTGCGCATTTTGACGAGATTAATCAGGCGATCTGGCGCGCTAATCACAGCCCCTATGGTCTGGGGGCCGTGGTCTTTGGCGGAGCAGGGGCCCGTGTTGTCGCCGAACAAATGGAAGCTGGCATGGTGGGGATTAATCAGGGCGTGGGTGGCCCGGGTGGCGCGCCTTGGGTGGGCGCCAAACAAAGTGGCTTTGGCTTTCATGGCTCTGCCGCCGGCCATCGCCAGTTTGCGCAAGTTCGTGTAATCAGCCGCTAACCACCACTCTATTGAAGAGGTCCGCTATGGATACCGTATTAAATAAAGAGCATTTCTTTGTTGCCGCCTATGAAGCCGGGGCAGAAAACCCATCTTTACCGGCATGGGCAGGGATGCAGGCCAATCCGGCCGCTCTTAGCCTCACCGCCCCGGGGCCGGTCAGCCGGCGGGAGCTCGATCAGGTGCCGGGGGCTTTTCAGCTTTTAAATGTTTTATCCGGCGAGGAGTGCCAGCGGCTGATTGATATCAGCGAAATGCTGGGCTTTTTGCCCGATGCCGCCGTTTCTTTGCCACGGCATATCCGGCATAACGATAGTCTGACCTGGATTGTGGATGAGCAAACCGATGGCTTAATCTGGCAGCGGATTGCCCATTTAATGGGCGATCCTGCCGGGCTGTTTAATGGCAATGCGGCGCTGGGGATTAATGCGCGTTTTCGCTTTTACCGTTATCAGCAGGCGGATTATTTTAAGCCGCATTCAGATGGCGCATGGCCGGGCAGCCGGGTGATTAATCAGCAGCTGGTGGCCAATGCCTATCCGGATCGTTTCAGCCAGATGACTTTTTTGATTTTGCTCAGCGAAGACTTTGATGGCGGAGCCACACGGTTCTTAGTCAATGCCGACCATCCACAGCAGCCTGCACGGCGGGGCGATCCGGTTAAAGAAGTGGATATCCGCACCCCGGCCGGCAGTATTCTGTGTTTTCCCCATGGCATGCATCCCATGCACTGTATTCACAGCTCCCAGCCCATTACCCGCGGTGTGAAATATATTATCCGCAGCGATGTATTGTTTGAGCTGGGCTGATTAAACAGGCCGGCTTCCGGCCTGTTTGACCGCATCAGGCTGACGGGTGGTGGCTAAGACCATTTCACGCGCATCAATATTGGTGGCTAAGACCATTTCACGCGCATCAATATTGGTGGCGGGTTGATGAATCGCGGATGGTCTGAGCGGTTCCGGCCCGTATTACGGCATCAGGCTGGTTGGCGGGTAGCGGCTAAGACAATTTCACGAACACAGACATTCTGTGGCTGGTTATACGCATAGCTGATGGCCTGAGCGATATCGGTTGCGGCCAGTACGCCGCCCATCCCGTCTTTCCATTCTTCATAGCCGGCTTTAATGTCTTCGTCGGTGGTATGGCTTAACAGCTCGGTTTCTACCGCGCCCGGTGCAATGGTAATCACCCGAACATCGCTGCCGGATACTTCTTCACGCAGATTTTCAGAAATGGCATGCACCGCAAATTTGGTGCCGCAATAGGCGGCATGGCCGGGGAAGGTTTTGCGGCCGGCAATCGAGCTGATATTAATAATGGTGCCGTGTTTGCGCGCCACCATGCCTGCCAGTACGGCATGAATGCCGTTTAACAAGCCTTTTACATTCACATCCAGCATGGTTTCCCATTCGGCCGGATCTTGTTTGCTCATTTCACCCAGCAGCATCATGCCGGCATTATTGATAATGCCGTCGGCCGGGCCAAATTTTGCTTCGGCTTCTTTAACGGCGGCCAGCAGTGCGGTGCGGTCGGTAATATCAACGGCTTTACACAGGGTGTCGGGCAGATTCAGCGCTTGCAGGCGATCCAGACGGCGCGCCAGCAATAACAGCGGATGGCCCTGGGAAGATAATAAACGGGCGGTGGCCGCACCAATACCTGAGCTGGCACCGGTAATAATAATCAGGGATTTAGTCATAACAAACCTCACATAGGTAAAATAGATGGCTGATCTGCCTGATCGTGCCATGCCGGGTAAACAGCGGCGCTGAACAGGTTGGATAAGCCGTAAAATTGAATGGCGCTAGTCTATCCAAGCCCTGTTAAAATGAAAAATACTTAATTCCTCTCTCAGTCATTGGTATTTCCTATGGATATCCGCCAACTTAAAGCGTTTATTGTGGTATTTGAAGAGCGCAATATCACGCAGGCCGCACAGCGTTTACATCTGACTCAGCCCACCTTATCGGCCACCTTGCGCCAGCTGGAAGACGATCTGGATACGGTTTTATTTATCCGGCAGGCGCGCGGGGTGGAAGCCACCGAAGAGGCCCGGCTGCTGTATCCGCAAGCCCGGCGGCTGGTGGATCAGGCGGCGGCGCTGAGCGGGCAGTTTCGTTTGCGTCAGCAAGGTTTACCGCTGGAGCTGGGGATTGATGAGGATCTGGCACCTTCGCAAATTGAAAGCTTTCTGGCGAGAGCCACACAAGCGATGCCCGTGCTGAATATTCAGATGGGCTGCTGTGGCGACGCCCGGCTGGCCGCCGAAGAATCCCGCTGTGAAGATGAGTTATTTTTACCGCTGTGGGATGAGCCTTTTATTCTGGCGCTTCCCGCCGCTCATCCGCTGGCACAACAACCACAGCTTGATATGGCCAGCCTGGCAGAAGCCCGCTGGATTACCTGCCCGACTCATTCATCGCATCAGCGCTTGCTGGCGCTGCATGGTGAAAACAGCCTGGGAATCAGTTTTGCCGCCCAGGCCGGCAGCCTGACTCTCGCCGCGCGTATGGTTGCCGCCGGCATCGGGCTGGCCCTGTTGCCAGAATCCCTGGTGGCCGGCCATCCGCAAATCACCACCCGCCCGATCAGCGGCCCCTATCTGAGCCGCCGCATTGGCCTTTGCTATGCCGCGCAGGCATTGGATATCCCCGCCGTGCAGGCTTTACATCTGCTGTTGCAAGAAGCAGATAATATATCCATTGATATTAATAGTGTCTAGGAAATAAAATAATTTAAAATTCATGTTTATTTAATTATTTTTACTTAAATTTGGTGATTATTTATGAATCAAGAATTCACAGGAAAAGATAAGAATAAAAACGTATCTTTGTCTGAAATGTTGGTTGAATTTTTTTTAGATAAAAGGTCGTCTGAGACTGAAGATGTTGTAAATAAAAATAGAGTTTTAATTTCTGAAGAAGTACGATCTATAAAAAATAAAACTTTTAAAGATTGTTTGTTTTTGAGAGTAAGTATGATGGAGGTTACTCTTAATAAATGTGAATTTTTTAATTGCAAATTTGTAGGTTGTAGATTTAATGATGTTGAGTTTCATAAGTGTAGATTTATTAATTGTGAGTTTATAAAGCCACGATTTGAAAAAACTTATCTTGATCCAAAATATATTATATTTACAGGAGATGTTTGGAGGTGGGAGAAGTCAAATATTAATACTACTTTGTTTCAAAGGCTGGAGTCTAATTTTAAGCACATGCATCAAGATGATTTTATTGCTACTGCACATATTAAATTTAGACGATACAAGAGATGGCAAAATTTTTATCGATTAAGAGAAAGTAAGAAAAAAACAGAAAAAATAAGTTATTTTTTTTATATTTTAGGTGATTTTTTATATGAAACAACAATGTTGTATGGATACAGTCTTTTCCGAGCTCTTGGAACAACAATTGTATTGATCGGAATGGTTTTTTGGGTGGTTGATATGTTTTGGATTTCATCTGGTTTTAAATCAGGGAATTTAGATTTATTACATG
>JBOFGM010000198.1:0-3489 GCA_051649105.1 Iodobacter sp.
CTGCCCACCCAGCCTGCTTTTAAACCTTTTACTTTTGTCATTACAAAGCGGCCCGCATCTCTCTGAGTACTGGCAGCACATCGGGGCGCAAACCGGTCCAGACATAAAAAGCTTCTGCGGCCTGCCCCACCAGCATACCTAAGCCATCCACGCACTGAGCAGCACCTGCCCGCCGGGCCTGCGCCAGAAAGGGCGTTTCACCCTTGCCATACATCATGTCGTATGCAAGGCAATCAGGAGCAAATGTTGATAAGGGTAAAGGTAAGGCCACGCCGCTCAGACTGGCCGAAGTGGCGTTAATCACCACATCAAATTCATCGGCCAGATCATCAAAGGTCACCGCCTCTACACTGATCAGGCCATTAAAGCGCTCCGCCAGATTTTGTGCCCGGGCAAAGGTGCGGTTAGCAATAGTCAGGCTGGCCGGCCGCTCCGCCAGCAGGGGCAGGATCACGCCACGGGCGGCACCACCGGCCCCCAGCAACAGCACGCGCTTACCCAATAAGCTGTCATGCCGCAGCAAATCACTGACGAGCCCTGCACCATCGGTGTTATCCCCCAACAGCAAGCCGTCAGCCAGCACCTTAATAGTATTGACCGCCCCGGCGCTGGCGGCCCGATCCGTCAGCTCGCTGCAAAGCTCAAAAGCTTCTTCCTTAAAAGGCACCGTAATATTAGCGCCCTGCCCGCCAGACTGAACAAAGTCAGCGATTACGGCAGCAAAGCCATTGAGCGGAGCCAGGCAGCGCTCATAAGAAAAATTTTCCAGCTTAAATTGCGCGGCAAAGGCCTGATGTATTTGCGGCGATTTACTGTGTCCGATCGGATGACCAATAACCAGAAATTTCATTTTTCCAATATCCTGATAACAACGCCTGTTTGATAACCTGGCCGGATCTGCTCCGGCCGGCCATATCTCTTAGCCCTGAGTCCACTTTTGGCCGGCAGCCTTCCAGCCATTAATCCGGCCACGCTGTCCGTCGGCATTTTTATCGCCTTCAAAACCTTCCAGAATGTTATAGGCCTCGCAATAACCATGAGCGGCAGCCAAAGCCGCAGCCTCATGCGATCTGGCTCCGGTACGGCATAAAAACAGCACGACCGATTCCGGATCTACCGCCGCCTGTAATGTCGCCAGAAAATGCGGGTTATTTTCCATTTTTGGGTAATGCTTCCACTCAATCATCTCGGAATCCGGCACAAAGCCCACAAACTGCCATTCGGCATGGGTGCGCACATCCACCAGCTTCACCTTAGGCAGCTCAGCCAGCAAAAGAGCCGCTTCGGCAGGCGTAACCGCTCCGGCATAAGGTAATTTCATTTGCTCAGCGCGATCGTGAGCTTGTTTCAACACAGTTGCAGCGTGGCTCATGCCAGTCGTCCTTATAATGATTTTACGGATTCAGATATTTTACGCTGTGAAGCTGCATTGGCGCTGACTAACTGTGCAAAGTTTATTCAGAAACAGGCAACCGGAGCCGTCCTGGGCGGTTGAAATCAGCCATAAACCGGTTTACCCCCCTGGCTTTTAAAAAACTTAACAGGATTGCCATGTCATAACAGCAGCGAATCAGTATGATCCTGAGCAAAGCAACATCAGGCTGGCAAGTTTCGGCAGCAAAAAATCCCCCGTAGAAAGCAGATTTAAACTAAATTACTCATATTTACGGACGCTGGCCCGGCGCGTTGCACGTTATCCGGCAACGATCTGTTAATATCGCACCAAATAAGAACATCAAGCCGGGCTTGTTCACCATAATGGTGCATAAGTAGTTTGCCTGGTTTTGCCAGAATGGTTTGTGATACAAGGAAATCAACCGCCAAGCATATTGGCACGGTTTTTGCTGGTACCATAACCATATCCCGGTATGGCCGGATGTCCGATATACCTCACCCTAATGCAACAATTTTGGAGAATTCTAAGATGGCAGTAGCCGACGTTCTCAACCTTATCCAGGAAAACGGCATTAAGTTTGTTGACCTGCGTTTTACCGACACCATGGGCAAAGAACAGCACGTTACTGTTCCGTCGCATGTGGTTGATGAAGACTGGTTCACAGCCGGCCATGCATTTGACGGCTCTTCAATCGCTGGCTGGAAAGGTATTCAGGCTTCCGACATGCTGTTGATGCCAGATGCATCAACCGCTAACATTGATCCTTTCTACGACGAACCTACATTGTTTATGACTTGCGATGTAGTTGAGCCAGATACAGGTAAGGGTTACGACCGTGACCCACGTTCGGTTGCCAAGCGCGCTGAACAATATCTGAAAGCAACCGGCCTTGGCGATACCGCCTACTTTGGTCCGGAACCAGAATTCTTTATTTTTGACGGCATCCGTTTTGGCTCCGATTTATCCGGCTGCTTCTACAAAATTGAATCTGACGAAGGCGCATGGGCCACAGCCAATAAAGTGGAAGGCGGTAATAAAGGCCATCGTCCACGTCTGAAAGGCGGTTACTTCCCGGTTCCTCCGGTCGACAGCCATCAGGATATCCGCGCCACTATGGTGCTGATTCTGGAAGAGCTGGGCGTTCCTGTTGAAGTGTTCCACCATGAAGTTGCCAATGCGGGCCAGAATGAAATTGGTACCCGTTTCAGCACACTGGTTCAACGCGCAGACTGGACACAGATTCTGAAATACGTAGTGCACAATGTGGCCGACCAATACGGCAAAACAGCTACCTTTATGCCTAAGCCAATTGTTGGCGATAACGGCAGCGGTATGCACGTGCACCAGTCCGTATGGAAAGACGGTAAAAACCTGTTTGCAGGTAATGCCTACGCTGGCCTGTCTGAATTCGCCCTGTTCTACATCGGCGGGATCATCAAGCACGCAAAAGCACTGAATGCGATTACTAATCCGGGTACCAACAGCTACAAACGTCTGGTTCCGCATTACGAAGCACCGGTTAAGCTGGCTTACTCTGCACGCAACCGTTCTGCGTCCATCCGTATTCCACACGTATCCAGCGACAAGGGCCGCCGTATTGAAGCGCGCTTCCCGGATCCGTTGGCTAACCCGTACCTCTGTTTCTCAGCTCTGCTGATGGCAGGTCTGGACGGCGTACAAAACAAGATTCACCCAGGCGATCCTGCAGACAAAAATCTGTATGACCTGCCACCAGAAGAAGACAAGCTGATTCCTACCGTTTGTTCATCTCTTGATGAAGCGCTGGACGCTCTGGATAAAGACCGCGAGTTCCTGACCCGTGGCGGCGTATTCAGCAATGACTGGATCGACAGCTATATCGAATTGAAGATGCAAGAAGTAAACCGCATCCGCATGAGCACTCACCCGGTTGAGTTCGATATGTACTACAGCCTGTAACAGGCACTCGTTCCGCACCGTTCGGGTGCAGTTCACAAACCCGCATTCCCATTGGGATTGCGGGTTTTTTCATTCCGCCACAGATATCTGCAGAACCAAGCAATCCGCCGAAGTCCCCCTGTTTCTCCCCCGGTTTGCGACATAAGAAAAGGGGA
>JBOFGM010000199.1:0-3877 GCA_051649105.1 Iodobacter sp.
CGATTACGGTGCATGAAGGCGCAAAGGTCGGCTCCAATGCCGTCTTAGTTAAAGATCTGCCGGCCAATGCCACCGCCGTCGGTATTCCTGCCCGTGTGATTGAAGTGGCAGAGAAATCCAGAGCGGCCAAGGCCGAGCAAATGGGGTTTTCTGCCTACGGGATCAGTGGCGACATGAATGATCCGGTGGTCAAAGCCATCCATGGCATGCTGGATCACTCGGTTTCAACCGATAAACGGATCGAAGCGATCCTCGCCAAGCTGGAGCAGCTGGGCATGAATTGCGAGGCTGAACGCGCCGAAGGCGATCAGTTTGATCCGGGCTATTTAAACCGGATTGTTGATTAAAAAGCGGCCACCTCACCCCCTCCTGCCTGCTGACACCGTGCCGGCCACCAAATACCCGACTAAATAAGTCAAGTTTATACTTGACTAAATCAGTCTGGTATTTTACGATTGGCACGTATTCAGAGGAAAATCATGCGACTGACCACCAAAGGCCGTTTTGCTGTAACGGCAATGCTAGACCTTGCGCTGCGAGAAGCCGGCGGACCAGTAACGCTGTCCGGAATCAGCGAACGCCAGCATATCTCGTTGTCTTATTTAGAACAGCTGTTCGGCAAACTGCGCCGTAAAGAGCTGGTAGACAGCGTGCGCGGACCCGGCGGCGGCTATTGCCTTGCCAAAGACGCCTGTCAGATCACCGTGGCCGACATTATTATGGCCGTCGACGAATCGCTGGATGCCACCCAATGTGGCGGCAAAGAAAACTGCCTCGATGAAGGTCAGTGTATGACCCACGAATTATGGGCCAGCCTGAACAACACGATTTTCGACTATCTGACCTCGATCACCCTGGCGCAGCTGATAGAAAAACATCAAGCCAAGCAAAAACGCTGCAGCGACAGTATTTTTATTGGCAGCATTAAGCCATCCCGTATTGAATCTGGAGTCCCCGCAAAATGAGTGCGAAAAAACCTATCTATCTTGACTACTCCGCCACCACACCGGTTGATCCGCGTGTTGCAGCCAGGATGATTCCCTGTTTAACCGAACAATTCGGCAATCCGGCTTCACGCTCCCATGCGTACGGCTGGGAAGCGGAAGCCGCTGTTGAAGAAGCGCGTGAACAGGTTGCCGCGCTCGTGCATTGCGATCCAAAAGAAATTGTCTGGACCTCCGGCGCTACAGAATCCAATAACCTGGCTTTAAAAGGTGCTGCGCACTTTTACCAAAGCAAGGGTAAGCATTTAATTACCGTAAAAACTGAACATAAAGCCATTCTGGACACCATGCGCGAGCTGGAACGGGAAGGCTTTAGCGTGACTTATCTCGATGTGAAAGACAATGGCCTGCTGGACTTGGATGTGCTGAAAGCCGCCATCCGCCCGGATACCATTCTGATCTCGGTCATGTCGGTGAATAATGAAATTGGTGTGATTCAGGATATCGCCACGATTGGCGAAATCTGCCGCGAAAAAGGCATTATTTTCCATGTTGATTCGGCGCAAGCCACCGGCAAAATGGAAATCGACTTAAGTGTATTAAAAGTTGATCTGATGAGCTTTTCTGCTCATAAAACGTACGGCCCTAAGGGGATTGGCGCGCTGTATATCCGCCGCAAACCCCGTATCCGTCTGGAAGCACAAATGCACGGCGGCGGCCATGAACGGGGGTTTCGTTCCGGCACCCTGGCTACCCACCAGATTGTAGGGATGGGCGAAGCATTCCATATTGCTCAGCAAGAAATGGGCACCGAACTGGAACGCATCCGCATGCTGCGTGACCGCTTATGGGCCGGTTTATCCGATATCGAAGAAGTGCATCTGAACGGCGATATGGAACACCGTGTGCCACATAATCTGAACGTTAGTTTTAATTATGTGGAAGGTGAATCTTTAGTGATGGCACTGAAAGAGCTGGCTGTTTCCAGCGGCTCGGCCTGCACCTCGGCTTCTTTAGAGCCTTCTTATGTGCTGCGCGCGCTGGGCCGCTCGGATGAGCTGGCTCATTCGTCGATCCGCTTTACCATCGGCCGCTTTACCACGGTTGAAGAAATCGACTTTGCCATTGAGCTGATCCGCAGCAAGATCGGCAAGCTGCGTGAATTATCGCCGCTGTGGGATATGTATAAAGAAGGCATTGATATCAGCACCATCGAATGGGCTGCTCACTAAGGTGAGGTGCCGCCTGCAGCATTCTGCAGGCGGCGATCAGTACCCATTCATTCTGAATGATTGTAATTAAAATGCTCTCAGTATTAACCGGGCAAAGAGGCACACAAAATGGCATACAGCGAACAAGTTCTGGATCACTACGAAAACCCGCGTAATGTTGGCGCTTTTGAAAAAGGTGACGACAGCGTTGGCACCGGTATGGTGGGTGCGCCCGCCTGTGGTGATGTAATGAAGCTGCAAATTAAAGTAGGTGCAGACGGCATTATCGAAGATGCAAAATTTAAGACTTATGGCTGTGGCTCGGCGATTGCCTCCTCATCTCTGGTCACAGAATGGGTGAAAGGCAAAACACTGGATCAGGCCTTAAGCATTAAAAACACCCAGATTGCCGAAGAGCTGGCCTTGCCGCCGGTTAAAATTCACTGCTCCATTCTGGCTGAAGACGCCATTAAAGCAGCAGTAGCAGATTACAAAACCAAGCACGGTTAATCAGGCGCCTGGATTAAGTACTTTATAGCGAGACAAAAAATGGCTCTTACATTAAGCGAAAGTGCAGCAACCCATATCGCCAACTTTTTAGCAAAGCGCGGTAAAGGTCTTGGCGTGCGCTTAGCCGTTAAGACTTCGGGTTGCTCCGGCATGGCGTATAAGCTCGAATTTGTCGACAGCATGGCTGACACCGATATCGCATTTGAAAGTTTCGGTGTAAAAATCTTTACTGACAGCAAATCGCTGGCCTACCTTGATGGCACTGAGCTGGATTTCACCAAGGAAGGCTTAAACGAAGGGTTTAAATTTAATAACCCAAATGTTAAAAATGAATGCGGCTGTGGCGAAAGCTTCAACGTCTGAGTTTTTTGTGGGAATGCTTGCATTCCCAACTTCTTTTTTGGGTGCTCTGTAATGGCCCTCTCGCCTGACTGCCATGAACTTCGACTTTACTCAAAATCACTTTGATCTGTTTAGCCTGCCAGCGCAGTTTGTACTGGATCAGCGCCTTCTTGAAAGCAACTACCGCGCCCTGCTCGCCTCCTGCCATCCCGACCGGTTTGCCAGTGAAAACGATGCCCGGCGCCGGCTGAGCCTGCAAATTGCCACCCAGGTTAATGAAGCCTATCAGACCTTAAAGTCGCCGCTGGCCCGCGGCCGCTATCTGCTCAAACTCAGTGGCGTGGATACCCAGGAAGAAAGCAATACCGCCATGCCCATTGATTTCTTAATGAATCAGATGGAATGGCGGGAAGCCATTGCGGACGCCAAAGCCAGCCAAAACATTGAAAGCCTGGAAAATATCGGCCGCGAGCTGGCAGCTGAAACCAGCGCCCTGGAGCAACATCTGGCCAGCCTGCTGGATGAAACGCATGATTTAAGCGCCGCGACAGTTGCCGTACGCAAATTACGCTTTATGGAAAAACTAGAGCAGGAAATTGGCGACGCCATCGAAACCTTATTGTTTTGATACCCAACCAACCCGGCTTTTTGAAGAGTGGCACGCCGCCAACCAACGGATAACACATGGCCTTATTACAAATTTCCGAACCAGGGCTTTTTGCCGCACCCCATCAGCATCGTCTTGCGGTCGGCATTGATCTGGGGACGACCAACTCGCTGGTGGCCGCCGTTAAAAGCGGCAGTGCAGCCTGTTTGCCTGATGAGCAAGGACGCAGCCTTTTACCTTCGGTGGTGCAATATGCCAAAGAG
>JBOFGM010000200.1:0-6084 GCA_051649105.1 Iodobacter sp.
CTGAGTCGGTGCCCGCACGCCCTGCGCCGCTTCAACCGCATGAATAATCCGCGCCAGCATGGTGTTGCCCGCCACCGCCGTTACCCGGTATTCAAACGAGCCCGCCTCGTTAATGGTGCTGGCAAAGACCGTATCGCCGGCATTTTTTTCCACCGGCAGGCTCTCGCCGGTAATGGCCGCTTGGTTCACAAACGACTGGCCGGATGTGACCTCACCATCGAGCGCAATCCGCTCGCCAGGCTTCACCCGCAAAATACTGCCCAGAGCGATCCCGGCGGCGGGTAAATCCAGCCAGCTGCCATCGGCCTGACGCACCGTCGCCTGCTCCGGTGTCAGCTGCAATAACCCCCCGATGGCATTGCGTGCCCGGCCCAGTGATTTAGCCTCGATCAGCTCGGCCAGTGTAAACAACACCATCACCATGGCCGCTTCCGGCCACTGACCAATCACCAAAGCCCCGGTAACGGCAATACTCATCAGGGCATTGATATTCAGTTCGCCATTACGGATGGCAATCCAGCCCTTTTTATAGGTAGTCAGGCCACAAGCCAGCACCGCAATCAGCGCCAGTGCGGCGGTCAGCCCCTCTGGCATGGCCAGCCAATGGCTGATTTCGGACCCCAGCGCCAACACCCCGGCCAGGGCCAGCGGCCACCAGGGTTTAACCGGTTCAGGCTTTGCTGCCGCGGCACTGCCATCTTGCAAGGCCGGGGTAAAACCCAGCTCGCTGATGGCGGCCAGCACCGCCGGCAAGGCATCGGCCGAATGAGAAACCGTCAGCACCCTTTGCAGCAAATTAAACTGCAAACTGCCTACTCCGCTCATTGAGCCGAGTTTTTTTCGGATCAGCCCCTCTTCTACCGGGCAATCCATCTGCAAAATATGAATTTTGCTCAGCACCGCATCGGCCTGCGGGCGGGGCGAGCCGGCAATCCGGTAGCGCGGCGTGGCGGCCGGCGGGGTGCAGCAATCGGTCATGACAGGTACTCCTGATAAGCTTGACCCTATTACACATCCTGAAGCCACTTCAGGGTCAAGCCCAAAACGGCAAAGACTTTGTTCAGCGCCTGAGTAAGCTTAAAATGCCTGAGGCAAGTCACTAAAGCAGCTCTATAGAAGCATGCGGCACGCAGCAAATAAGCCGGACGTTTTTTAACCATAAGGAAGATTAAAGGTGAGAAAAAGCATAGCCATTGATATGGATGACACCATTGCCGATACCTTGCAGCGCCATTTATCCTGGTACCAAAAAGAATTTGGCATTACGCTGAGCAAAGAAATGCTTTATGGCAAAAAAATTTACGATATTGTTCCCAAAGCGCATTTGCAAACCGTACGCTCATTTCCTCACCACCCGGATTTCTTTCGCGATCTTGCTGTGATCAGCCCCGCCATTGAGGCCATTAAAGAATTTCCCGTTTATTAATGATATGAATTATATTTTCTGCGGTTATAAAGGAATCTTAAATTGCGATTTTCTGATTGATGACAGCCCGCGGCATATCGATGCCTTTAATGGCCACGGCCTGTTATTTACCGCCCAAAGCAATATTCATCTGCCAGGCTATCGAAGAATAAATAACTGGCAGCAGGCCAAAGCGATCATCACCGCGATTGAGAACGCCAGCCTGCAGAATTAATACTAAAAGCGCCTGTCAATGTCACATGCGTGCCAGCTGCCACAAGCCGGTGCGCCCGGCTTAGCCTCTGCCTGCCGGCTTGATCAGGAAACATTCCCGCTGCCACACTGAGGACATCGCTCCCCAGCAGCCCCCGTCCAGGAATAGCCGCATTTACCGCAATGCTTTTTGGCCGTTTTTAATATCTTGGATAACAATTTTTTCATGATGATTGATCCGGATAAAAATAAAATTATATCTTTATCACTTTATTAATAGCCAGACCTATATTTATAAATACATTATCAATATAATCACTTATATAATATTTATTTAACAAACAGCATTCAGCCAATTAATTATTTTGACAACGATCAATCAACCCATAAAATTAAGAAATATTTAATACTAATTACCATTGTGCATTTTCCAACCCGTTTAAGCGCTGGATAATTCGCAGCCCAGCGCACCAGTGATTTAATCCTGCACGGCATTCAACCGTGTGGCACTTACCAGTGATAAGCTGTACAGCGGGTTGGCTTACCCCTTCCCACCACTCCCAATACGGCACCATGGCCCACCATAAACTAAACCTTCCCCAAAAAATTTGCCCGGTTTGTCAGCGCCCCTTTGTTTGGCGCAAGAAATGGGAGAAAAACTGGGAATCCGTTAAATATTGCAGCGTGCGATGCGCTCAGCAAAAGGGTAAATCATGAGCACAGTGCGACTGATTCTGGGGGACCAGCTGAATATCCGCCACAGCTGGTTTCGCGACGCCAGCCACCGTGACGACGTGCTGTATGTGCTGATGGAGCTGCGCAGCGAAACCGATTACGCCTGGCATCATGCCCAAAAAGTGCTGGGAATCTTTGCTGCCATGCGCGGTTTTGCCGCTGCCTTGCAAAAAGCGGGTTACCGCGTGCGCTATTTCAAAATTAGCGATACCGATAACCACCAGGACTTTATCAGAAACCTGATTCCGCTGATTAAAACCGAACAGATCACACAGATAGAGCGTCAGCAGGCCGATGAATACCGGCTGGAAAGCCAGTTGCTGGCGGCAGAATCACAACTGGGCATTCCGGTGGCCGTGGTGGACAGCGAGCATTTTCTTGCCGATCGTGCGGCGATCAGCGCCCAGTTTGCAGAAAAAATCCCGCGCATGGAGTTTTTCTACCGCGCACTGCGAAAACAATACCAGATTCTGCTTGATACCGACGGGCAGCCCTTGGGCGGGCAATGGAATTACGATCAGGACAACCGAAAGCGCTGGCCGGGCCAGCCAGCCGCGCCAGAATGGCCCGATTATGCGGCGGACCTGAGCGATTTATGGGGTGAAATCACCGCGGCGGGCATCAAAACCATCGGCCAGCCCAGAGCAGAGGCCTTTCCCTGGCCACTGACCCGCACCCAGGCCAAAAATGCACTGGCGGTGTTTGTAGCCAATGCCCTGCCCCATTTTGGCGCGTATCAGGATGCCATGAGCACCGCATCGCCGACCTTATTTCATGCCGGGCTGTCTTTTGCCCTGAATCTTAAATTACTGCATCCGCTGGAAGTGATTAACGCAGCCTTGCTGGAATTTGATGCCGGGCGCGTCTCTCTTTCTACCGTCGAAGGCTTTGTGCGCCAAATTCTGGGCTGGCGCGAGTTTGTGCGTGGCGTGTACTGGGCCCGTATGCCCGGATATGGCCAGCTCAATGCGCTGGCGCATCAGCGGCCTCTGCCCGGCTGGTACTGGAACGGGCAAACCAAAATGAATTGCCTGAAACACGCCATCGATCAATCGCTGGCGCTGGGTTATGCCCACCATATCCAGCGGCTGATGGTCACAGGCAACTTTGCCCTGCTGGCCGGCATTGCGCCCGACGAGGTGGACGCCTGGTATCTGGGCATTTATGTGGATGCGTTTGAATGGGTGGAAATGCCCAATACCCGAGGCATGAGCCAATATGCCGACGGCGGACTGCTGGGCAGCAAACCCTACGCGGGCTCCGCCAGCTATATCAATAAAATGAGTGATTACTGCAAAGGCTGCCACTACCAGCCCAAACTGCGCCATGGCGAAGGGGCCTGCCCGTTTAACAGCCTGTACTGGCATTTTCACCACAGGCATACCGAACGCCTGCAAAAAAATCCCCGGCTGGGAATGACCTATCAAGCCTGGAAAAAAATGCCAGAGACAGAACAATCCGCCACCTTAGCGCAGGCGGAGATTTATTTGCAGCAGATAGAGCAGTTGTGAAAAAGGCATTAAAGCGGGTGGGGCCAATCACTAACAAACAGCACCAAATGGTGCTGTTTTTGTTTATTCGGTCTGAAACAGCCCTCTTAAGTCCCCGCCCCCCCTGTTTGTAATTAAATACTCTTTCTGCGACTTGATCATGATTCTGGCCTCACGCAGCCATTGAGGGCCAGCGTACGCATATCCAACTTATCGACCAAACTAAAGCAGTGCCAATATCAAGCACTTTATTACGCCAATAGCAATGAATGTCATTGAAAAAAAATAAACATGGCAGATAATTTAATTACACGAAACCAACAGAGATATAAAAATGAAAACCATAATCACCCACAGAGGAGCTACGGTAACAATATGCCTCCTCAGTCTTCTTGCGAGCGGCTGTAGCACTAACATGCTTCAAAAAATAAACAACTATGCCGCCAAAGATAACCTACAAAACGTTGCTACCGACACGGAGTACATACATAGCGACCCAGAGGGGGGGATAACCTCCTCTTCCGGCGAAGCTGAAACAAACCTCAAGCATGCAGGCGACAGATTTATACTCGCCATAAAAAATGCCCAAAAGTATAAAAGCCCTCCTGAGTTCCCAATATTCTTCAGCAAAGAATACGTAAAAGAACAAATAAAAATATTAGACAATGAAATAAAAAACATTGAACAAAAAGTGCCTAAACAAAAAAGTGATTTAGAACAATTAACCAACCTAAAAAAAGAAAATAAATCCGTGACTAGCTCGCTTGACTATTATGAATACAATCTGGGACTAGAAAAATTACTGCAAGATAAAAACTCATCAAATAACTATCTTGCACAACACCTGTCGTTTGATCGTTATAGCGCACTATATGAATTTGTTCAGTCTGGCTTTTCCTTTTCTGATCTCAACTGTAAACAGTTTTTTAATGTGGCAACCCACAGACAAAATCAGCGTAGCTTTCTTTACAAAGAAGCGGAGTTAGCATCGGGACTAACCGCGGCACTTATGGGTATATTTGGAGCCAGCGCTCAAGCAATTAGTGCCACTGCCGCCTCATTCTCATTTGCGCAAAGCTCAGGCTCAGTCCTTGAGAGTACACTGGCCATAACCGCAGATATCTATACTCTTTTGCCAATTGTTGAGAATATACGCAAACAAGAATACGAAAAAACATTCCCACCTTTAGGACCGTCCATGATAGGCATCAGTATCACCACTTACTATGATGCCGAAAAATTAATTGCCAATTACGCACAGCCATGCACCATTACCGGACTAAAACAAATTGTAGCTGACGCGGTACATGAAAAAGCCATGAAAAAATGAAAGGCTCTTCGTCCGATAAATGTAATGGGATGCCTGCAAATCGCTGATCCTGCACGGCATCCAAACGGCTTAATTGACTTTGCGCATAACCGACGCCCATACCACCCTGCCTGCAAGCCCATAAGCATGGATTTATTTGTGGTGGTGTTTAAATAAAACCAGTATAAATAAAAATATATATTCAATAAAAACAAAAGAACTAGCAGCAAGAATATATAACCTTCGAATTGAAGCAGTTGAATCTATACATTAAAAATAGAAAGATAAAATAACAATAAAACGAATAGTCCCACAGGAAAATTATCATTTAATTTATATTTCTCCAAACTTCCATAACCATTAATACAAGAAGAAGCACCCAAAAAATAGTGCACATCGAACATTAAGAAAAAAAACAGACACCTCTACTTATATTCTCACAATAAAACCATTAAAATTAAAATCTACCAATTCATCCCTGCTATATAAAACACGCGTTCGGCAATGCCTTCATCCCAGCCGTTTGCAATTAGATGTCCAGTTTTCAGGAAAGTGTTTCGACTTTTTATAACCACCAACTCACATACAAATGCAGGAGTTATATACCATTCATCACCACTTCCACTGCTTCTGCTTTCTCTATATTGCTTTTCTAGATAGCCCTGCGACCATGGCACAGCATCCGACAAAATTCTATCTAAGGCCTCTATCGTAGAAATATCTGCAAACAATGCCATCTGAATTAAATCAGAACATTCATCCTGCCAATCCTCACGTCCATCGCCGTCCCAATCATCCGGAGTCTCAAAACTGAACCCAACGGACTGAGCAGTAAGGCACAGGGCCTTAACCGTACTAGAAGTCTTAAGATATTGACTAAGTGATTGGCCATCAAGCAACACATCCAAATTACCCGCACCTAATCGAGAATC
>JBOFGM010000201.1:0-6704 GCA_051649105.1 Iodobacter sp.
AAGATGAAGGTGGTCGTCACACTCCATTCTTTAACGGCTACCGTCCACAGTTCTTCTTCCGTACTACTGACGTAACTGGTTCAGTTGATTTGCCAGAAGGTACCGAAATGGTAATGCCTGGTGATAACGTTGAAGTAACAGTTAGCCTGATTGCCCCGGTTGCGATGGAGCAGGGTCTGCGTTTCGCGATTCGCGAAGGTGGCCGTACGGTTGGTGCTGGTGTTGTTGCAAAAGTTATCGAGTAAAAGAGTTTTACAAAAGAGGGTTGAGTTGATATAATTCTGCCCTCCCGTAGGCGAGTAGCTCAATTGGTAGAGCACCGGTCTCCAAAACCGGGGGTTGGGGGTTCGACACCCTCCTCGCCTGCCACGGTTTAGACATCAGAGCCGTTTCCACAGGGAACGGCTCTGTTTTATCCAAGTTTCCGAATCGGACAAATGGTTAGCATCGACAAAATCAAGATCGCAGCAGCATTGCTGTTGGTTGCATTGGGCGTTACCGGGTTTTACCTGGTTCCGGCTGATCAAGGGGTTGTTCGTTCATTGCCTGTAGTGCTAAGTCTGGCACTTGCAGGTTTTGTGCTTTGGTTTTCAGGCCCGGGCCGAGCTTTCGTGGATTATGCACGTGACTCGATTAAAGAAGCACAGAAGGTTGTGTTTCCATCCCGTAAAGAAACCTGGCAGATGACGGGCGTTGTATTCCTGTTCGTAGGGGTGTTGTCTCTCTTTATGTGGGGCGTTGACTCTGGTCTGACATGGGTATTCTATGATCTGATTTTAGGTCGTGGCTAAAAGTAAACGGAAATGCGGAGTATCTGAATGACTATGCGTTGGTATGTGGTACACGCCTATTCCGGCTTTGAAAAAAGTGTGCAAAAGGCGCTGATCGAGCGGATTGAACGGGCTGATATGCAGCATCTGTTCGGTCAGATCTTGGTGCCAGTTGAAGAAGTGATGGAAGTGAAGGCCGGCACAAGAAAGCTGACCGAACGGAAACTCTTCCCGGGTTATGTGTTTGTAGAAATGGAAATGGGCGACGAAACCTGGCACTTAGTTAAAAGTACATCTAAGGTTAGCGGTTTTATCGGTGGTGTGGGTAATCGTCCTACGCCTTTGCCTGATCGTGAAGTGAAGTCAATGCTGCAACAGGTTCAGGAAGGGGTTGAAAAGCCACGTCCGAAAATCTTGTTTGAAGTGGGTGAAGAGCTTCGCGTTACAGAAGGTCCGTTTGCAGATTTCAATGCAACTGTTGTGGATGTGGATTACGACAAGAGCCGGATTAAAGTGTCTGTGCTTATTTTTGGTCGCGCCACACCAGTTGAAGTAGATTTTGCACAGGTCGAAAAAACCTGATCTGTGTAGTCTTGCCTCAGGGCATTTGGTAGGGGAGCGAACCATATGGTTCGCGTTTGACCCGAATTCAGGAGTTTTAAATGGCTAAGAAAATTATTGGCTATATCAAGCTGCAAGTGCCAGCTGGTAAAGCAAATCCATCGCCACCGATTGGTCCGGCTCTGGGTCAACGTGGTTTGAATATTATGAATTTCTGCAAGGAATTCAATGCGGCTACTCAAGGTATCGAGCCAGGTCTGCCAATTCCTGTAGTAATTACCGCTTTTGCGGACAAATCTTTCACCTTCGTGATGAAGAGCCCACCAGCAACGATCTTGCTGAAAAAGGCTGCTGGTATCACTAAGGGTAGCGCTAAGCCACATACTGACAAAGTTGGTGTTGTGACTCGTGCTCAACTTGAAGAAATCGTTAAGACCAAGAATGCAGACCTGACCGGTTCCGATATCGACGCAGCAGTGCGTACTATCGCTGGTTCAGCTCGTTCGATGGGTCTGACCGTGGAGGGCGTGTAAATGGCTAAGCTGTCTAAACGCCTCAAGGCACTGAATGCAAACATTGATTCAAACAAGTTGTATGCTATTGACGAAGCGATTGCGCTGGTTAAAGCGGCTGCAACTGCTAAGTTTAACGAATCGATCGACGTTTCTGTTAACTTAGGTATTGACGCACGTAAGTCGGACCAAGTGGTTCGCGGCGCTGTTGTATTGCCTAAGGGTACTGGTAAGTCAGTTCGCGTAGCCGTATTCGCACAAGGTGCAAATGCTGAAGCTGCCCGCGCTGCTGGTGCAGAAATTGTTGGTTTCGACGACTTAGCTGAATCCATCAAAGCTGGTAACATGGACTTCGACGTTGTTATTGCTTCTCCGGATGCAATGCGCGTTGTTGGTCAATTAGGTCAGATCCTGGGCCCGCGCGGCCTGATGCCTAACCCGAAAGTCGGTACTGTAACTCCGAACGTTGCTGAAGCAGTTAAAAATGCTAAAGCCGGTCAGGTTCAATACCGTACTGATAAGGGTGGTATCGTTCACGCTACTCTGGGTCGTGCTACTTTTGAAGCCGCAGACCTGAAAGAAAACTTGTTAGCGCTGGTTGATGCGCTGCAAAAAGCTAAACCAGCATCATCTAAGGGTGTATACCTGAAGAAGATCGCTGTATCGAGCACTATGGGTGTTGGCGTTCGCGTCGAAACCGCTTCGGTAGTTGCTTAAATACTTTTAAGGGATCAGTCGTCAGACTGATCCTTCTGACTTTGGGCTTGGCGGAACATTGCCAAGGTTGTCAAAGACCGTAGGTGCCATAAGTTTTCTTGTGGCTTAATCCGGCTCCCAAAAGCCAGCCTACGCAGACGGTGCGCCCGAATCTATAGGCTCTAGATGCATTACTCAAGCAGTGATGTTTTAAGTCTCCTGAAGCAAAGGTCGCCGTTTGATTGGGTGGTGCGATTTATTCGCACTGAACTACTAACCAATGGAGGTAGACCTTGAGTCTCAATCTTGAAGACAAAAAGGCGGTAGTCGCTGAGATCGCAACAGAAGTTGCGAAAGCTCAAACGATTATTATCGCTGAATACCGAGGTATCGGGGTTGCAAGCATGACTACACTGCGCAAACAAGCGCGTGAGTCAGGTGTGTATTTGCGTGTTCTGAAGAATACGCTGGCACGCCGTGCGGTTGCAGGAACTCCGTTCGCTGAGTTGGCTGACCAAATGGTTGGCCCACTGGTGTACGGTATTTCCGAAGACCCAGTTGCTGCGGCAAAAGTTTTGAACACATTCTCTAAGAAAGACGAGAAGATCGTGATCAAAGCTGGTTCTTATGATGGTAAGGTAATGAATGCAGCTGAAGTAGCAGTGCTTGCATCTATTCCAAGCCGCGAAGAACTGCTGTCGAAGCTGCTGTATGTTATGCAAGCACCGATGGCTGGTTTCGCCCGTGGCCTTGCCGCGCTGGCAGAGAAGAAGTCCGAAGGCGTCGCCGCACCGGTGGAGGCTGCAGAAGCCCCAGCCGAAGAAGCGACTGCGTAAAAGACTACTTAAACACGATTGTTGTATTAAAACAGACAAGATTTTCAGGAGTATTAATAAATGGCTCTGACTAAAGACGATATCCTTGAAGCTGTATCAGCTTTGACCGTAATGGAACTGAATGAGCTGGTTAAGGCATTCGAAGAAAAGTTTGGCGTTTCTGCTGCTGCTGTTGCAGTTGCTGGCCCGGCTGCAGCTGCTGCTGTTGAAGAAAAGACAGAATTCGATGTAATTCTGACTGGCGCTGGTACTAACAAGGTTGGCACCATCAAGATCGTTCGTGAACTGACAGGTCTTGGCCTGAAAGAAGCGAAGGACCTGGTTGACGGCGCTCCTAAGTCTGTGAAAGAAGGCATTTCTAAGGCTGATGCAGAAGCTATGGTTAAGAAGCTCGTTGAAGCTGGTGCAACAGCTGAGATGAAGTAAGCATCCTTTAGGATGTAGTGAAGGCAGGCGGAGGAATCCGCCTGCCCTTTTGCGTTTGTGTCTATTGCTTAGCTTACAGCTGATCCCGATATAAGTCGGTTAGCGGAATCCAGCTTGTGTTCTTTGCAAGCAGTTGTCAAACCGGAAACCGCTCACAAACCGTTGGCGGGCGTTTGCGGTTTGTCCTTTGCGCCCCACTCCATGGAGAGTTTATGAGTATGAAATACTCGTTCACTGAGAAAAAACGCATTCGTAAAAGTTTTGCGAAACGGAAGAGCGTCCTTGAGGTGCCGTTCCTGCTCGCAACACAGATCGATTCTTATAGTGAATACCTGCAGCTAGGGGTTCCGGCCGATGCGCGCCGGATGATCGGTCTACAGGCAGCGTTTAATTCGATTTTCCCTATCGTCTCTCATAACGAAAACGCTCGATTGGAGTTTGTGCATTACTCCCTCGGCGACCCTGCGTTTGATGTGCTGGAATGTCAGCAGCGTGGTATTACCTTCGCTGCTCCATTGCGTGCACGCGTGCGCCTCGTGATCATGGATCGCGAAGCCTCGAAGCCGACGATTAAAGAAGTTAAAGAACAAGATGTGTACTTTGGCGAAGTGCCACTGATGACACGGACAGGTTCTTTTGTGATTAACGGTACAGAGCGGGTTATTGTCAGCCAGCTGCACCGTTCGCCAGGCGTGTTCTTTGAGCACGACAAGGGCAAGACTCACTCTTCCGGCAAATTGCTGTTCTCGGCACGGATTATTCCGTACCGCGGCTCATGGCTGGATTTTGAGTTTGATCCAAAAGATCTGCTGTTCTTCCGTATCGACCGTCGTCGTAAGATGCCGGTAACCACGCTGCTGAAAGCTCTGGGTTACAACCCGGAACAAATTCTGGCTGGTTTCTTCGATACCGATACTTTCCTGATGGATGAAGATGGCCTGTGCTTAGAGCTGGTGTCAGAACGTCTGAAGGGTGAAGTTGCGAAATTCGATATCGTTGCTGGTGACGGCACGGTACTGGTACAAAAAGATAAGCGTATTACAGCTAAAACGATTCGCGATATTAACGCGTCTGGTCTGACCAAAATTCCGGTTCCGCTGGACTTCTTCTACGGTCGTATTCTGGCGCACAACGTTGTTGATCCGTTGACCGGCGAAGTGCTGGCCAAGGCCAATGAAGAAGTGACCGAAGATCTGGCTGTTAAGCTGGATATGGCTGATGTGAAATCGGTGAAGGTATTGTTCGTGAACGATCTGGATCAGGGTGCTTTCCTGTCCCAGACACTGCGTTCCGACGATGTTGCTGACCAGTATGGTGCCCGCGTTGCGATCTATCGCATGATGCGCCCTGGTGAGCCGCCTACCGAAGATTCGGTTGAAGCGCTGTTTAAGGGCCTGTTCTTTGCGCCTGAGCGTTACGATCTGTCTGCTGTTGGCCGTATGAAGTTTAACCGTCGTGCTTACCCGGATCGCCTGGAAGAAAAATCGCCGGGCTGGCAACGTCGTTTCTACGAGCAAGCGGGTCCGCGTGGTGTTGAAGGTGCCGGTATTCTGTGCACTGAAGATATCATTGCTGTGATCGGTATTCTCTTAGAACTGCGTAATGGCCGTGGCGATATCGATGATATCGATCACTTGGGTAATCGTCGCGTGCGTTCGGTGGGTGAATTGGCCGAAAACCAATTCCGCGCTGGTTTGGTTCGTGTTGAACGTGCTGTTAAAGAACGTTTGTCACAAGCAGAATCAGACAACCTGATGCCGCATGATTTGATTAATGCCAAGCCTGTTTCGGCTGCCATTAAAGAATTCTTCGGTTCTTCCCAGCTGTCACAATTTATGGATCAAACCAATCCATTGTCAGAAATCACGCACAAGCGTCGTGTTTCTGCTCTGGGACCAGGCGGTTTGACTCGTGAGCGTGCCGGCTTTGAAGTTCGTGACGTGCATCCGACGCATTACGGTCGTGTTTGCCCGATCGAAACACCGGAAGGTCCGAACATTGGTCTGATCAACTCGCTCTCTTGCTATGCGCGTACCAACAGCTACGGCTTCCTGGAAACGCCTTATCGCAAAGTGATCGATTGTAAGGTTACTGATGAAATTGAATACTTGTCCGCGATTGAAGAGGGCAAGTACGTTGTAGCTCAGGCGAATGCCGAGTTCGACGAAGAAGGCCGCTTAACAGACGAACTGGTTACTTGCCGTTCCAATGGCGACACGATCGTGGCAACACCAGATCGCGTGCAGTACATGGACGTGGCGCCTAGCCAGATTGTTTCGGTTGCTGCTTCGCTGATTCCTTTCCTGGAACACGACGATGCCAACCGTGCCTTGATGGGTGCGAATATGCAGCGTCAGGCCGTACCTTGCTTACGTGCGCAGGCACCGTTTGTGGGTACAGGTATTGAGCGCACATGTGCAACTGACTCGGGTACAGCGGTTACTGCTTTACGTGGCGGTGTGGTTGATTATGTTGATGCAGCCCGTGTGGTTATTCGTGTAAACGATGACGAAGCGATTGCTGGTGAAACAGGTGTGGATATCTACAACCTGATTAAATTCACCCGTTCTAACCAAAACACCAACACCAACCAAAAACCGGTTGTGATCCGTGGCAGCATTATTGCCAAGGGCGATGTTATCGCTGACGGCGCATCGACTGATTTAGGTGAAATGGCGCTGGGTCAGAATATGACTATCGCGTTTATGCCATGGAACGGTTTCAACTTCGAAGATTCGATTTTGATCTCGGAAGATGTCGTATCCAACGATCGTTATACTTCGATTCACATCGAAGAACTGAACGTGATGGCCCGCGATACCAAGCTGGGTGCTGAAGAAATTACCCGTGATATTTCCAATCTGTCCGAGCGTATGCTGGGCCGTCTGGATGAATCCGGTGTG
>JBOFGM010000202.1:0-7417 GCA_051649105.1 Iodobacter sp.
CACCGGTGGCACGCAGCTTAGGATAAAGGTCATACATACGGTTAAAGGTGCGCAGTAAAGTCGATTTACCGCAGCCCGATGGGCCGATAAAAGCGGTTACTTTTCCTTCCTGAATATTCAGATTAACATTCTTTAAAGCATGGAAGTTACCGTAATAAAAGTTCAGGTCTTTAATTGCAAGCTTTGCTGGATTCTGAGTGATCATGTTTAAACTATTCCGTATTGTTTTATTAGTTTTGCTTCGGTTCACGCAGCATAACCCGCGCAATAATATTCAAACCGAGTACAAACAGGCCAATTAACAAAGCACCAGTCCAGGCTAATTGATGCCATTCTTCATAAGGGCTCATCGCAAACTGGAAAATAACCACAGGCAAGTTAGACATCGGGTTATTCATGTTTGAATAGAACTGGTTATTCAGAGCAGTAAAGAGCAGTGGCGCGGTTTCACCTAAAATTCGGGCAATGGCCAGTAAAATCCCGGTAGCCACACCCGCTTTAGCTGCACGTAATGTCACTAATAAAACCATTTTCCATTGTGGTGCACCAAGGGCATAAGCGGCTTCGCGCATTGCTGTGGGCACCAGACGCAGCATATTTTCTGTCGTGCGCAATACCACCGGAATCACCAGAATAGCTAAAGCAAAAGAGCCTGCCCAGCCGGAGAAATGGTGCACCCGGGCCACATACATTTCAAAGATAAATAAGCCAATAACAATGGATGGCGCAGAAAGCAAAATATCATTAATAAAGCGGGTGGTCGGAGCCAGCCAGCCTTTATTGCCAAATTCAGCCAGATAAGTGCCAGCCAGAATACCAATTGGCGTACCAATAATCACACCCACCGCCGTCATTTGCAAACTGCCCAGAATGGCATTGGATAAACCACCGGCACTGCCGGGAGCTGGCGTGGTTTGAGTAAAGGTAGCCAGTGTCAGACCAGGTAAACCAAATTTAAACAGCGTAAACATAATCCAGAACAGCCAGAATAAGCCAAAAGCCATGGCTAAAATGGAAAGTCCTAAACTTAAGTAGTTAATCGCGCGGCGGCGGTTATAAATATTCATACCATGCTTCACGATGCAGCCCCTTCATTACGTTGCAGGCGCAGTAATAGTAGTTTGGAAAGAACCAGCACAATAAAAGTAATCAGGAACAATAACAGCCCTAATTCAATTAAAGAAGAAACATACAATTCGCCATTGGCTTCGGTAAATTCATTGGCCAGGGTGGCAGAAATGGTCGTTGCCGGATCAAACAGCGAATTCATTTTTGCCTGCGAATTACCAATTACAAAGGTAATGGCCATGGTTTCACCCAGGGCGCGCCCAAGCCCCAGCATGATGCCGCCGATAATCCCGTTTTTTGTATACGGAACCACAATATTCCAGACGACTTCCCATGTGGTGGAGCCAAGTCCATAGGCTGATTCTTTCAGCATGGGCGGCACCACTTCAAACACATCCCGCATTACCGAGGTGATATAGGGAATAACCATGATGGATAAAATCAGACTGGCGGTAAACATGCCGATACCCATTGGGGCACCCACAAATAATTCGCCAATAAAAGGCCAGTCGGCCGTTGTTTCAGTCAGCCATGGCTGCACATGATCTGCAAACAGCGGGGCAAAAATAAATAAACCCCACATACCGTAAATAATCGAAGGCACACCGGCCAGCAACTCAATGGCGATCCCCAGTGGGCGGCGTAACCAGGTCGGTGATAACTCGGTCAGAAAAATGGCAATACCAAAACTCACCGGTACCGCAATAATCAGCGCAATAAATGAAGAAATTAAAGTACCGCGGATTGAAGGCCAGGCACCAAATTGCTCTGTGACCGGATTCCAGTCATCTGAACCAATAAACCCCAGTCCAAAATGTTTAATCGTCGGCATTGCGCCATAGATTAAAGAAATGATAATACCGCTTAGCAAAGCCAGTACAAAAAAAGCAAAAAAACGCGTACTACCGACGAACAGTGCATCTTGCAGACGCTGCTGTTTCATTCGTTGATTTTGGTTCGGCATTAAAATCTCCATTCCACCGATGCTTCATACAACACAACAGGAGCATCACGGCTCCTGTTGTGTGTTGCAGGCGTACAGCCTTATCACTGCCGCCTTGAGCAAAACTTATTTCCAGATTGGGTTAGAACCATCTGTAATTTGTGCTTTCCAGTTTGCCTTGATCATATTTACTACGCTGTCAGGCATAGGGATATAGTCTAAATCAAGAGCCACCTTGTCTGCATCATTACCGTAAGCCCAGTCAAAGAATTTCAACACTTCCATTGCCTGACCCGGCTTGTCTTGTTTTTTGTGCATCAGGATAAAGGTTGGGTTGGCAATAGGCCATGAAGATTTACCGGCCGAGTTAGTGGTCAGCAGATACATGCCTGGTGCATTTTTCCAGTCAGCGCCAGCGGCAGCGGCAATAAAGCCTTCTTCAGAAGGTTGAACAAAAACGCCTTCGCGGTTTTGCAACGCGGTATGAGACAGCTTATTTTGTTTGGCATAGGCAAATTCAACATAACCAATCGCACCCTTGATGCGTTGAACATAGTTGGATACACCTTCATTACCCTTACCACCCACACCAACCGGCCATTGTACCGAGGTATTAGCGCCTACTTTTTCTTTCCATTCTGCAGAAACCTTGGACAGGTAATCTGCAAACACGAAAGTGGTGCCCGAACCATCGGAGCGGCGAACCACAGTGATGTTTTGTTCTGGCAGAGTCACGCCTGCATTGATGGCCACAATGGCAGGGTCATTCCATTTTTTAATCTTGCCCAGGAAAATATCGGTCAGCACCTGAGGAGTCAGCTTCAGCTGGCCAGGTTTTACGCCCACGATATTAACAACCGGAACCACACCGCCAATCACGGTAGGAAATTGCATTAAACCTTGCTTATTTAATTCTTCAGGCTTCAATGGCATATCAGAAGCACCGAAATCTACTGTTTTTGCCTGGATCTGTTTAATGCCGCCGCCGGAGCCGATCGATTGGTAATTCAGGCCCGTACCGGTTTTGGCTTTATACATTTCAGCCCATTTGGCATACAGCGGATACGGGAAGGTCGCACCTGCGCCAGTAATATCAGCCGCGATAGCATGTGTGAACAGGCCGGCAGTAAGGCCGATGGTAACGATCAGTTTGCGAGCAAGTACCATTACTAGAAACTCCAATAGGGCTAAAACTGTTTTGGATGAAAGGATATTTCGCTATGCTATCCGCTGATTGTTGCTGAAATATTACAAGTCGCCCATTTGGGCGTGCTTGTCCGTAAAATCAACGAACCGACTGGGCTCGGTTTGACTGGGGGTAGGGGTGGGAATACAATCTGCAGCTTTTGAAGCGGGTGTTTCACGTCGTATGACTAGACAGCTTGTGATTGGTAACTGGAAGATGCATGGCAGCATTGGTAAGGTTCGTTCGGTACTACCAGAATTGGCGCGAGCCAAGCTGGGCCCGAATGTGGCAGTATGCATACCTTATCCATATATCATGCTGGCGAAAAGTTTACTGAAAGACACTCAGGTTCAGGTTGGTGCTCAGGATGTCAGCGAGTATCATGTCGGAGCTTATACGGGTGCAGTTTCTGCATCCATGCTGGCAGACATAGGTTGTGAACTGGTGATTGTCGGGCATTCCGAGCGTCGTCGTTATTTTGGCGAAAGCAGCGAGAATGCCGCCCGGAAATTACGGGCTTGTCTGGATGCAGGGCTTTTTCCGGTCTATTGTGTCGGAGAGAACGCTGAAGAGCGTGCCAGTGGCCAGGCAAAAGAAATTATTGCCGCAGAATTAGCAGTTTTGCGTGGTTTGCCGATTGGGCTTTATGCCGTTGCTTACGAGCCATCCTGGGCTGTGGGTACCGGTGTCATTGCCACATCAGAGCAAATTGCGGAAATGCATGCCTTTATTAAAGAAACTTTAGAGCCTCGCACCCGTGTTTTATATGGTGGCAGCGTTAAAGGCAGCAACGCCGATGAAGTTCTGGCGGTTGAAGGTGTGGATGGTGTACTTGTTGGCGGAGCTGCTTTGTCAGCGTCCGAGTTTTTAGACATCTGCATGGCTGCGCGCTAGTCAACGTAAATAAAAACGGCTAGAATGCGCGCCGCATAGAATTGAGAAATTAATGGAACTTATTAAATCACTTGTGCTCATTTTGAACGTGGTTTCTGCAATTGCAACCATCGTTTTAGTACTGATGCAGCACGGTAAGGGTGCCGATATGGGCGCTGCTTTTGGTAGTGGTTCAGCGGGTAGCTTATTTGGTTCGTCAGGTTCGGCTAACTTTTTAAGCCGCACGACAGCCGTAACGGCTACCTTGTTTTTTGCCAGCTGTCTTGCATTGGTTTTGCTGACCAGCCCGGCGAAAAAATCTGATCTGGGCGTGATGGGTTCACAGAAACCTGCCGTGCAGCAACCTGCTCAACCAGCAAGCAAAATCCCGGAATAAGCATCAGTTATTCTGTGTTTTAAACAGGCTTTAAATGCCGACATGGTGAAATTGGTAGACACGCTATCTTGAGGGGGTAGTAACTTCGGTTGTGAGAGTTCGAGTCTCTCTGTCGGCACCAGTAACAAAACGCCTGCGCAATGCGGGCGAATACAACATATAAAAATATCCTTAACCGCAAATCTGGGGAGTGCCATGCTCGCTAACTATTTCCCCATCCTGATGTTTCTGGCTGTAGGACTTTTGGTGGGCGTCGTCCCTCTGGTTCTCGGCTGGGGGGTGGGCAAGATTCTCGGGACCAACCGGCCTGATCCTGAAAAACGCTCGCCTTACGAGTGTGGCTTCGAAGCTTTCGAAGACGCGCGCATGCAGTTTGATGTGCGCTACTACCTCGTTGCCATCCTGTTTATCTTGTTCGATCTCGAAGTGGCCTTCCTTGTGCCATGGGCTGTTGTGCTCAAAGAGCTCGGCATGTTCGGCTTCCTTGCAATGATGATTTTCCTTACCGTACTGGTAGTGGGTTTTGTCTTTGAGTGGAAGAAGGGCGCACTGGAATGGGAGTAATGACGATGGATGCTCAATCCTTAGAGAATGCCGGATCCTCCGAAAAAGGGTTCGTGACCACTTCACTCGATACTGTCATCAACTGGACCCGTACCGGCTCGCTGTGGCCGATGACGTTTGGTCTGGCCTGTTGTGCCGTTGAAATGATGCATGCCGGCGCTGCGCGCTATGACCTGGATCGTTTTGGTATCGTTTTTCGCCCAAGTCCGCGTCAGTCTGATCTGATGATTGTTGCAGGAACGTTATGCAATAAGATGGCACCGGCGCTGCGCAAGGTCTATGACCAGATGCCGGAGCCGCGTTGGGTGATTTCGATGGGTTCCTGTGCCAACGGTGGTGGTTATTACCATTACTCTTACTCTGTGGTGCGTGGCTGTGACCGTATTGTTCCGGTTGATATCTATGTGCCGGGCTGTCCGCCTACAGCTGAAGCGCTGCTTTACGGTATTATTCAGCTGCAGAATAAGATTAAGCGTACTAACACCATTGCGCGATCGGGTGTATTAGCAAGCGAGCGAGGGTAATCAGTGGCCAGTAAACTTACCACCCTGATGGACAGCCTGAAGGCTGTGCTGGGGGAGCAAAACATTGCCAGGCTAGTCTGTGCATTGGATGAAGTAACGATCGAAGTGCCGGTGGCCTCCTGGCCTGCCGTGGCTTTGGCCTTACGCGACGATGCCGCACTGCATTTTGAATCCTGTATTGACGTCTGTGGTGTGGATTACAGCACCTATAAAGACGCCGTCTGGGAAGGTCACCGCTTTGCGGCGGTTTATCATCTGTTGTCGTATAAACACAATATCCGCCTGCGTGTGCGCGTGTTCTGTACGGACGATGACTTCCCGGTTGTCCCTTCTGTCGTTTCTGTCTGGCCGGGTCTGAACTGGTTTGAGCGCGAAGCGTTTGATCTGTTCGGGATTATGTTCCAGGGCCATCCGGATTTACGCCGCATTCTGACCGACTATGGTTTTGTTGGTCATCCTTTCCGCAAGGATTTCCCGCTTTCAGGCTATGTAGAAATGCGTTACGACCCGGAACAGGGCCGCGTTATCTATCAGGCTGTCACTATTGATCCGCGTGAAACCACACCGCGGATTATTCGCGAGGAGAACTACGGTGGCTGCTGAAATCCGTAATTACACCCTTAATTTTGGTCCGCAACATCCGGCCGCGCACGGTGTGCTGCGTCTGGTGCTTGAGCTGGACGGCGAAGTGGTTGAACGCGCCGATCCGCATATTGGTTTATTGCATCGCGGTACCGAAAAGCTGGCTGAGTCCAAAACTTATATCCAGTCGCTGCCTTATATGGACCGTCTGGATTACGTATCGATGATGTGCAATGAGCATGCGTATTGCATGGCCATTGAAAAATTAGTGGGTATCGAAGTTCCGCTGCGTGCGCAGTATATCCGTGTGATGTTTGATGAAATTACCCGGATTCTGAATCACCTGATGTGGATTGGCGCGCACGGTATCGATTGCGGCGCGATGACCATCTTCTTGTATGCCTTCCGTGAACGCGAAGATCTGATGGACTGCTACGAAGCCGTCTCCGGCGCACGGATGCACGCAGCTTACTACCGTCCGGGTGGTGTTTACCGTGATTTGCCGGATCAGATGCCGCAATATCAGGCATCCAAGGTGCGTAACGCTGCTGCCATCAAGAAATTAAACAGCAACCGTGAAGGTTCGCTGCTCGATTTTATCGAAGACTTCACCAATCGCTTCCCGACTTATGTCGATGAATATGAAACGCTGCTGACAGATAACCGTATCTGGAAACAACGTACTGTGGGTATTGGTATTATCACGCCTGAACGTGCTCTGGCGCTGGGTCTGACCGGACCTATGCTGCGCGGCTCGGGTGTGGAATGGGATCTGCGTAAGAAACAGCCGTATGAAGTTTACGATCGTATGGACTTTGATATTCCTGTCGGTAAGAATGGCGATTGTTATGACCGCTATCTGGTCCGTGTGGAAGAAATGCGTCAGTCCAACCGCATTATTAAACAATGCGTGGCCTGGTTAAAAGCAAATCCGGGTCCGGTGATTGTAGAAAATCATAAAGTGGCTTCGCCTTCCCGTACTGGCATGAAATCCAATATGGAAGAGTTGATCCACCACTTTAAATTGTTTACCGAAGGGATGCATGTACCGGAAGGCGAAGCCTATTCCGCGATTGAGCATCCTAAGGGTGAGTTCGGTATCTATATGGTTTCAGATGGTGCCAATAAGCCATATCGCATGAAAATCCGCGCACCGGGCTTTGCCCATCTGGCTTCGCTGGATGAAATGGCCCGCGGCCATATGTTGTCGGATGTGGTGGCGATTATTGGTACACAAGACGTTGTATTCGGGGAGATTGACCGCTGATGTTAACTACTCA
>JBOFGM010000203.1:0-4008 GCA_051649105.1 Iodobacter sp.
CGCTGCTGACCAGAGGCGTTCTGGAGGACGAATGGGACGAACCTGGCCCGGCTGAGCTGGAATTAAACCGCTGGCTGGGGCCACCCGGTTGTGCCGCGGTCGCAATGGTGTTTTTAAGAGAAAACCTGCCCGAGCCGCAGCCGGTGGTGATCAGTGAGGCCAGCGAAGAAAATGCCTATACGCCTTATTGGGAAAAGCAGCAGCACTATGGCGACGAGCGCTGGGGCCGTGTGCCGGTGCAATGGCAGGATACTCTGCTGCAATTGCCGGTTCTGGCCGAATTACGGCTGGCAGAACAGGCCGTGATCGCGCAAAAGCAATTACTGCCGATGACACGGCAAATTCATACCCTGTTTGATAATGCGCTGATTAATGCCGGTTTACGCGATTATCCCTTTAACAGCGATGAGAAAGACGAAAGCAAAGACAAGGCCGAAAGCATTGTCTGGCTGGTGCATAACAGCGGGGATGTGGATGTGGGCGGTACAAGGCTGGCCGCCGTTTCTTCTGCTTTGCAGCAGTATTCGGTACCACTTAATCCCATTGATGATGCCAGCAATACGGTGCGCGAATGGGGCGATGTGGGCTCTGCCCGCTCGCTGCTGCAGACGGCCATTGCCGTGATCCATAGCGCCCGCCTGGGCGCTCCTGCCATTTTGGTTGAGTTTGACCGTGGCAGTGATACAGAACATTTAAGTCTGGCCCTGGTCAGCCCGGAGGAGCAAGCCGCATGAAAAAAGTAATCAGAATTGGGGATCAGACCAGTCATGGTGGCGTGGTGATCAGCGGAGCGGCTAAGACCTCAATGTTTGGCAAACAGGTCGCGCTGCTGGGCGATCAGGTCAGCTGTCCGCAAAAAGGCCATGGTGTCTGCCCGATTGTGGAAGGCGATCCTGGCTGGCTGATCGATGGTAAACCTGTGGCGCTGGAAGGCCATAAAACCGCCTGCGGTGCCGCCCTGATTTCCTCCATGCCCGAGCTGGGCAAGGGCTGATGTTCACCCTGCCGCTTTGTCCACTGCGGGGGTATGGGATCAGTAATATTTACTAAGTACCTGATCTGGCTTTAGCTGCGGTAAACTAGCGCCACTTACAGAAAGACCGTTGTTGATGCGGGTTTTAATGTAAGCGTAGTTTGAGTTGCATAAACTATCGTTTAAAGGCTTTAAATATCACCAATTCTGGTGATCAGCGACAGGTAGCAAACTGATCTGTGGCAAAGCCGGTCAGTTGTTTTAAAAGAGGATTTAAGCGAATGAAATATTCAGGTTTTTTGATCAGTTGTTCTGCTGTACTGGGGTTGGCGGTGCTGGCCGGTTGTGCTGAAAACCCACCGGCAGCGCCTGCGGCTGCTTCGGCAACCTCCTGGATTAAAGCGCCGCCAGTGCTGGCTGTGGGCACGCCGTTTATGCTGGAGTTTGAAAAAATGTCCGCCAAGCTGACGCCGCAGCAAGAAGATGTACTGACAGGTTTACTGCCCCGTCTGAAAGAGTCGAAGACCATTATTGTGCGCGGTTATTGCAATAAACGGGATATTGGCAATGCCAAAGATGCGGCGCTTGCCCGAGCAATTAATGTGGAAAAATTCCTGGTAAAGCAAGGCGTGCCTGATCAAAAAATCACCCTGCGTTATAACACCGAAGATGCAGCACATGGCGTTGAGCTGGAAATCAGCCACTAAGCCGTTTGATGTGAGCAATTTGTGATGCCGGCCCGCCTGATACAAGGTATGCCGGTTTTTTTTTGCCTGGCATCTGACGGCAGCACCAAGGGGCAAACCTTGCCAGCTGTGGTGGCTGACAAGGTTGCTCTTACTTAATCACGCTTAATATCCAGCAGCTCATTCAGCTGCCCCAGCGTATTGTCATCTTTAATCACCGAGCCCAGCCATTCTTCCAGACTCATTTCGGCCCATTTGGCTGCGCGTTCGGCCAGGAGTGCCACCGGGCTGTGCGGCTCATGCTGGCGGAAATAGCGGGCGACTTCTTTTAGCTGGCGTACCGCATCGCTGCGGCTTTGCAGCGGGCCGGCCGGGGCCGGGCTTCGGGTTGCTGCAACATATTCCGTGGCCGTGGCATGGCTGGTTTCATGGGCTGCCTGAGCCGCCGGTGCGGGTGTGCTGACCGGGTGCGCTGCCGGGGTGATTTCGCCCCATTGTTGACGCAGGCGGTTGACCACGTCCTGGCAGGCCGCCAGAGCATTGCGCATTTCGGCCAGATTAGGGGCGGCAAAGCCAAAACACTGGTCAACCCGGCGATCGAGCGCCTGATAGCTTTGCTGGGCTTGTTCCAGCTGCTGTTGCAGTTGCTGAAACCAGAGCGCGCCGCTGGCATTAACGCTTTTATCAAAGATATCCCCGGCCAGTTTGCCTTCGGCAATAGCAGTTTCTTTGGACTGGTCGTCTTTTAATCCCATATTTTCCACTTCACGGGATTCTTGCCACTGGTGCCAGTTATAACCACCATGACGGGGGTCGGTCAGCGCCACTTCGCGCAGTGCCATGCCCATCTGATTATTAAACCATTCCAGCTTGCCGACCCGCTCATCCAGATCTTCCGGGTCATAGGCCGGATAACCTGTTTCCCAGTAGCGCTCCAGTAAGCCGTCAATTAATTGTAAGGCAAGCTGAGCGCCGGCAAAGCCACGGGTCTTAACCAGTGCTTCTCCATACCAGGCGGCCAGTTGCAGATCTTTACTTTGCTGGCTGAGGCCCTGTTCGCACAGCTGTATCACTTTGCTCCAGTCGGCGGTTTTTAATTGCTGAGCCCAGTCACCCTGAGCCAGCCCGGGGTCATCTGCCCGGCGGGCATCACGGATCTGGTCGAACAGTGCGGAGTAGCCTAAATCCTGGCCTGCCGGCTGATCTGCCGAAATGGGGGCCAGCAGGGTGGCCAGTTTATCTTGAATAGTCATGGCGTTTTAAGGGCTCAAATAGAAAAATAGGAGGTCGTCAATAAGGTATACAGCTTCTGATGCTTATGTAGCCAGTAATCATTAGATGGATGGTTAGGGTAACAATTGCTTTCATTATCCCTCAGTATTGACCGATAATGTCAGCCCGGTGCAGTCAGTAATTGTATTAATTTATACCTGAGCACCGGTGGCCGGCCAGATTTGCTGTTTGATCTGCTGCTGGCACGGCAGCAGAGCGCGTTGGAGGCCGTTTCCAGCGCCCGCTGCGACCATCTTCTAATTACTCTGTAAAGACTGTGTCCGCATGCTTGATTCATTACTGCCCTATTACGAACGCGAGCTCAGTTTACTGCGCGAATTATCAGGTGAGTTTGCCCGCCGCTACCCCAAAATTGCCGGACGGCTGCAATTGGAAGGCGATCAGTGCGAGGATCCGCATACCGAGCGCCTGATTGAATCCTTTGCCTTTCTGGCTTCGCGTATTCATAAAAAGCTGGATGATGAATATCCGGAAATTGCAGCCAGCTTTTTGGATGTGTTGTATCCGCACTATTTGCGGCCGATTCCTTCTTCCAGCATTGTGCAATTTGAATGTGATCCGCAGCGCCCGGAAATTGCCAGGCGCTATGTGATTGCCCGCGGGCAGCCGGTGCATGCGCCGGCCATTCATGGCGTAACGTGTAAATTCAGAACCTGTTATCCGGTCGATTTATATCCGCTGTCGGTGTCGGCAGCGCGGCTGGAATTAACCAGCAGCTCGCCCAATTTGCGGCGTATTGCGCCCGATGCGGCGGCGGTGCTGACCCTGGAATTCAGTACGCACGGTAATTTGCCGGTCAGCGGGATTAATCTGCAGTCTTTGCGCCTGTTTTTAGATGGCGAGCCGGCGCTGATGCATTTGCTGTATGAGCTGTTGTTGTCCGGCACGCTGCGTTTACGGGTGGGGGACGGCAGTGATGATCCGTCGGTGACTCGCTCTTTACCCGCAACGGCCATTCAGCCAGTGGGTTTTGGCCGCGATGAAGGCATTCTGGAATACGACGAGCGCTCCTTTTTGGGTTATCGCTTACTGACTGAATATTTTAGTTGTCCGGAT
>JBOFGM010000204.1:0-3759 GCA_051649105.1 Iodobacter sp.
CCCGCTCTGTTGTAACCCGTGGTGGTGGCGCTCTTGCCCGCTCCGGTTCGGTCTTATCATTTTGTTAGGCTGCCTGCGGCTTGCCACTGGCTGATCTGCCCCACCTGCGGCTAAGCCCATGGCTCGCTACCGTCTCCGTTTTCAATGGAATCATGCTTTGATACTTTCGTGGTGCCGGCCTCTTGGCTGCCACCAGGTTGAATTTTGCTGTTTGTTGTTCTCTTAATTCTTCGGTTTTTTCCTACAGTCTCGTAGGCATCGGCTGATAGGACGAAATGATCCGGCTCCGTAGAATGCACTCATCGAAATGATTCACGCAAAACTTTATTGCGGGGCAATCGTTTCACCAGGTTGGTTGTTGAATAGTTTTATCAGGTTGGTTGTGAAAGTGCTTTATTTGGTTTGTTGTTGAAATTGCTTTGTTATTTTAAATGTTTATTAAGGAATATTATTATGGTTAAGAAAATTGCTGCTGTTGCTTTAATGTCCGCTTTCGCTGCTTCTGCTTTTGCTGCAGGTACTCCTGTAGGTACTGCTGAAGATTCAGTTAAATGGCAAGTTACTGCAATGAAAGATTCAAAGGCTGGTTTGGTTGTTTCTCCTATCGGTTCTATTGACTTTAAATACAGCGTTGTATCTGCTGGTTTTGTTTCGGCTCCAGCTAAATTTTTGGTTACTACCTTAAATGGTTTTGCAGATGCAACTGAATTTAAGCTTGAAGCGACTCAGGGTTCTGGTTTTGCTAATTCTGTTGCTGATAGCAGCAAAGGTTTTAAAGTTGAATTGCAAAAAGATGGTCAGCCATTGTCTGTAGATTCAGCTAGCCCGACTTTGCTGAAGACTTCCACCGCAATGGGCGATTTCCTTGGTTCTCTGGATGGTCTGAGTGCTGAGGGTTCCGAGCAGCAAGCTGAATTTACTGCGGTAGCTGTTAAGGGCTCTGACGAGTTCAAGGCTCTGCCAGATGGCGCATACATGGGTGAAGCGACTGCTGCATTCAGAGCTACCTGGTCTAAATAAGTAATTGCACCATCTTTTAATGGGTGGTTTGCTTTACAAATGATCTTTGCGATGTTTATTGCATAAGTAGTCATTGAATAATCCCCCTTATTCGCCTGAGTCGTGTTATCCGGGTGAAAGGGGGAGTTCTTTTGTCGGAAATTGGTTTTTAATATAAAAATATAAGCCATTTTAAATGTATTAATACGGAGGGGTATGATGAGAAGATGTATTTTTTTAATGGTTTTATTGGCTGTTTTTGCTGCTCCTGCTAATGCATTCTGGATGGACAGTACAACGCTTGAATTGCCTCATAATAAGTCAACCGTTTCGCAGACCGTTAATAACCCGGACAATATTCCACATGTGATGACGGTTAAAGTGGAAAGAATTAAAGATCCATATAGCATGAGCCCGTTTCCGGGTGATTTTGATAAAGAAGTGTTGTTTACCCCGACCCGTAGTGTGGTTGCCGGCAGGGCAGATTCAGTGGTTGCCTTTACCTATTTTGGACCTAAAGATGATCAGGAAAGATACTACCGGATTATCTGGTCTGATGAAGCTTTTTCAATGAATGAATCATCGCCCAGCTCTAAGAAATCTGTAACGATCGGGTCGCGCGCAATTTTATCCACTGTATTGGTTGTGCATCCAAGACAGTCTGATTTTCAGTATAAGATGGAAAAAAATGCATTACATAACACCGGTAATACGACATTGCGTTTTGTTGCCTATGGAACATGTAAAAGAAAGACCGATATTCCTGCCGATGGTATTTGCCGTGAGACACGGTATTTAATGCCTGGCGCATCGCGTGAATTTGATCATGTGGATGTGGATAAAACCAGCGCAAAAATTGGTATCTGGCATGACGGAAAATTTGAATTAGTTAAATAAATATTGTTGATTTCGTCGTATTTTTTTCATTCTAATACGCATTTGCAGTTTGTACTGTGGGTGATTGTGAGTGTGATTTAATGAATAAAAGTAAAATATATATCGCATTAGTACTCGCTTTCTGTTCCATATATACATATGGAACAGAGCAGGAAATGGGAAATGGCAATACAGAAGTCATGCCTTTGGATCCGGGTAGCCTGAGATTAAGCAGCTCGGTAAAAAGTATTTTATCCATGGGTATTGATATGCCGGTTTTTCTGGCTTCCGAGGATGATTTATTTGGCACCGACAGTATCGTAATTGGTTCTGCTAATTTTTATCTTTCTGATGATGCTTTAATTGTTAAGTCTTTTTCCTTGCGTCCTAATGAGAAGGGTGTGGAATTAAGTGCAGAGATACGGGAAAAATTAAAAACGCTTAAAAATGAAAAGCTGTCTGATAATAAAGAAGTAGTTATAGATGAAAATTCCAGGATCACTTTCGACCTGGAAAAAATGCGTTTAACGCTTAAAGTCAGCCGCTCTGCGTTTGGTGTAAAAGAGCTGACCAAATCTGCATTTCTGGCCCCTGCATCAGTTAATGATCTTAGTGGTGTTTTGAATTACCATTTAAATGCCAATCATACGATGGGGGAGCTGGATAACAGGACCTCGATGTATTTGGGGTTTAATTCAATTTTATCGATGGGCGAAAACCATCTGTTGCTTGATGGCTCGCTCTATTCTCCGCAAACATCAGTCGGGGATAGTTTCTCTTTGGATCGCGCAATGTATGAGCGCGATTTTGAAGGCCGCCGGCTGGCCTTAGGGATGATGGATGGCTGGGCGCTGCAAAGTTTAGGGCAGGTCTCTACTTTGTCCGGCACCCAGATGTATGGTTTTTCTTATGGGAATGTTTCCAGTTCTTATAAGGCCGATGCTTCACAGTCTTTAACGCCTATTAATGTTTATTTTCCATCGGCGGGTGAAGCTCGTGTGTATCGAGATGGGCGGCTGTTAAGCTCGCAGCAAAAATTTATGGGTAACCATGAGTTAGATGCCAGAAGCCTGCCCGGCGGTGTTTACGATGTTCAGGTGGATGTGGTGGTGGCGGGCAAGGTGGTTTCCTCGGGTACATTCCGGGTTAATAAGCCGGTGAATTATGGTTTGCGCAATGATGAACTGAACTGGCAGGTGTGGGGTGGTTGGGGCAGGGAAAGCACGGCTTATCGTTCTGCAACTAATGAGTCTGAAAGTAGCCGCATGCTGGCCGGGTTGTCTGTGGCCGGCCGGACCTGGGATGCGGCATGGAGCGCCTCGCTGTATTTCAACCAGGGAACCTGGGTTGAAGAAGCCACCGTGGCCCGTACTTTCTTTGAAACATTGCAATTCAATTTACAGAATGTTTATGCTTCTGACGGAATGAGGCGCACTTTAGGCACGGTGTCTTTGCCCCTGTTCAGTAATCTGGGCACGATCAGTTACAGCCGGGAGGCCGGTCACGCCGGCAGCCGGCTGAAGTACATGGTTGAATCGCGTGAAAGTGTCACTGCCTCGTTAAATATGTCTTCGTTGTACCGCCCGCTCGGTAATCTTAATTTGTCGTATGACAAATATGGCGACAGTGACAATGGGAATAAGCAGTTTCGCTGGGCCTATAACCAGCAGCTCTATTCCGGCACATTGGGTGTATTAAGCGTTAGTGTGGGTAGTAATTTCGATTCAGCCCTGAACAGCGGTTATACAACGAATTCCCGCAGCCGCTATGCCATGTTTAATTTGTCTGTGCCATTAGCCTCTGATTTCTCGGTTGGTTTTTCGCAGGATGAAGGCGGTCGTACGCTGGATCTTAGTGCCGGGCAAGGCTTCTCTGAAGGCCCGG
>JBOFGM010000205.1:0-4139 GCA_051649105.1 Iodobacter sp.
CATCCACCAGCCGGGAGCCTGATTCCACTTTAACCACCGAGTCCCCGATCAGCGATTTAATCTCTTTCGCCGCCGCCGCCGAGCGCTGCGCCAGATTACGCACTTCACTGGCCACCACCGCAAATCCCCGGCCCTGCTCACCCGCCCGGGCCGCTTCAACTGCGGCATTGAGCGCCAGAATATTGGTCTGGAAGGCAATACCATCAATCACAGAAATAATATCGACGATTTTTTTGGCGCTGTTATTAATTTCAGACATGGTGGAAACCACTTGCTGCACCACCCCGCCGCCTTTCACCGCAATATCAGAAGCACCGATCGCCAGCTGATTGGCCTGCCGTGCATTTTCGGCATTTTGCTTCACGGTACCGGTCAGCTCTTCCATGCTGGAGGCGGTTTCTTCTAAGCTGGCGGCCTGCTGTTCGGTCCGGCTGGACAGATTATTATTGCCGGCCGCAATTTCTTGCGATGCGGTATTAATTAAACTGACCGAATCTTTAATTTGCATCACGATTTCAGACAGCCGCTCACCCGTCATATTGCAATCATTTTTCAACTGCCCCAGGGTGCCTTTGTAATCGGTGGTAATGGTTTCAGATAAATCACCCCGCGCCAGCGCGCCCAGTACCCGCACCACTTCAGCCAGCCCTTTTTCATTGGATTCCATCAGCTGATTCATGCCTTCACTCAGCGTCAGCGTAAAGCCGTCTTTGCCTTCCGTTTTGGCGCGGCGGGAGAAATCACCATGATTTGCAGCGGCATCCACAATTTCTGCAATTTCTTTTTCAACCGCCACTTCATTGGTGCGATCACCCCACTCCACCACCGTCCCTTGCCGTACGTTCTGCTCGTCATACACGGGATTGGCCACTAATTTAAAGGTACGCCCGCCCACCACAATTTGTGTGGAATAGGTACTGCGTAAATTGCTTAACATATCCCGCTGATGTGCCGGGTTCTTATGAAATAAATCAATATTGGCGCCAATCAATTTATTTACATCAAATTGTGGCAATGCTTTACGCAATTCATTTTGCGCAAATGTCAGCATGGCCAGTACCGATTTATTCATATAGATAATATTGCGCTCATTATCGGCAATCATCACATTGGTTGTGCAATTATCCAATGCCGCTTTAATGCGGCTGTTATCTGCACTTAATTTGCGGTCTGTTTCCTGGCGTTTTTCTTCGGCCTGTTGGGCCGCCAATTCTGCAGAGCGGTCCTGCCATTCCACCACCGTGCCCAGCCGGGCGCCACCAGCATCGGTCACCGGTGAAGCGATTAAGGAAAAGGTGCGTCCGCCCACCACAATCTGCGCCTTATAGGTGCTGCGCAAATTCGCCAGCAAATCTTTTTGATGCGCCGGGTTTTTATGGAAACCATCCATATTCACCCCGCCTTCCATCACCTTGCGGGCACTGAATTGCGGTAATTCTTTGCGGATATCCGATTCAGCCGCCAGCAACATATCCAACACGGCTTTATTGGAATAAATAATATTGCGGTCATTATCCGCAATCATCACGTTCGAGGTCACACTGTCCAGCGCAGAGCGAACCCGGGCATTATCGGACGCCAGCTGGCTGGCCTTATTGGCCGCCGCCAGCATTTCAGTGCGATCCTGCCACTCCACCACCGTGGCAATTCTGATATTTTCTTTTGATAAAACCGGCGTCACCAGTAAACGAAAGGTTCTGGCCCCCAGGACCAGCTGCGTTTCATGCACCGATTTTAAGCCAGCCAGCATATTACGTTGCATGGCCGGGTTTTTATGGAATAAATCAATATTGCTGCCCAAAACTCTGCTGGCCACAAAGCCGGGCAAATCTTTACGGATATCCGCCTCGGCATGGCTCAGCATGGCTTCCATAGAGGCATTGGTATAGGTGATATTGTAATTTTCATCCGCCACCATGACATTGGTCGAGGCCACGTCCAGCGCCGATTGCAAGGTGGCACTTTCTACCGCTTCGGTGACATCAGAGGCAAACTTAACCACTTTAACGGGTTTGCCAGTGGCATCAAAAACCGGATTATAACTGGCCTGAATCCATAATTTTTTACCGCCTTTGCCGATTCTTTTATAAATACCAGAATCAAAATCACCCCTTCTTAATTTATCCCAGAAGGAGAGATAAGCCGGAGTTTGTCTTTCATTGATATCCACAAATAAACTATGGTGCTGATCTTTAATTTCACTGAGACGATAACCCAGTAAATTAAGAAAATTATCATTCGCCGTCAGCACCCGTCCGCTCAGGTCAAATTCAATCACCGCCTGCGATTTATCTATGGCACTCAATCTGGCTTTCAGCTCCTGCAGTTCTTCCTGCAAAGCGGACAGTTGTTTTTGCGCGGCTTCTTCTTTTGCTGAATTTGAGAAAAGATTAAACATAATCGTATCCTTGAATCATCAATTAAACGGTTACGGCAACATGATCAACCAGTGCCATATCATTGCTGGTCATTAATTTCTCAATATCAACAAGGATAATCATGCGTTCTTCTATAGTGCCTAAACCCTGGATATAAGCAGTATCCAGAACGGCACCAAATTCAGGAGCGGGTTTGACATGACCCGCTGCTAAAGTTAAAACATCAGACACCCCATCCACCACCACACCCACCGTCCGGTTGGCCACGTTTAAAATAATGACCACGGTAAATTGGTCATAAATCACCCGGCCAAGACCAAATTTAATTCTCAGATCAACAATAGGAACAATATTGCCGCGCAAATTAATCACGCCTTTAATAAAAGCAGGAACATTGGCAATGCTGGTCACCGCATCATAGCCACGAATTTCCTGCACCTTTAAAATATCAATGCCATATTCCTCGCTGCCTAATGCAAAAACTAAAATCTCACGAGCGGCATCCTGCTGATCCAGACCCATTTCCATTTCCAGCCCTCTGTAGATCAATATGCAAAAATCAGGCAACCGCCCTGATTAATCCCTGACTGATATGAACCAACTGCGCCACATCCAGAATAAAAGCCACATGCCCGTCCCCCATAATGGTGGCCCCGGCCACCCCGGGCACTTTGCGATAATTCGTTTCCAGATTTTTAACCACCACCTGATGCTGGCCTAATAAATCATCCACAAACATGGCCACTTTTTCGCCTTCGGCTTCCAGAATAATGACCAGGCCTTCATGAAATAAAGTCACTTCAGGCGGCACATTAAAAATCTCATGCAGGGCAATCAAGGGCAGATATTCACCGCGCACATTAATCACCCGGCCTTTACCCGCCATGGTTTTCACTTCATCAGGCCTTGGCTGCAAAGATTCAATAATAAAGGCCAGCGGAATCAGATAAATTTCATCGCCCACCGAGATCGACATGCCATCCAGAATGGCCAAAGTCAGCGGTAAACGAATACTCATGGTGGAACCAATGCCATACATCGAACTGATTTCGATCCGCCCGCCCATGGATTGAATATTCCGGCGCACCACATCCATACCCACACCGCGGCCCGACACATCGGTCACCTGAGCGGCCGTTGAAAACCCGGCCTCAAAAATCAGCGCCCAGACTTCGTTATCCGTCATGCCGTCGTGTACGGCCAGATCGCGCTCGCGGGCCTTGGCTAAAATACGCTCCCGGTTCAGCCCGGCCCCGTCATCGGCCACTTCAATCACAATATTGCCGCCCTGATGAAAGGCTCTTAAGGTGAGCGTACCGATGGGAGACTTGCCTTTGGCAATCCGCTCTTCCGGCAATTCAATACCATGATCCAGACTGTTTCTGACCAAATGGGTTAAAGGATCAGATAGTTTTTCAATAAAGCCTTTATCCAGTTCAGTACTTTCACCAATCAGTTTTAATTCAATCTTTTTATTTAATTTACCCGCCAGATCCCGCACCAGACGCGGAAAGCGGCTGAATACAAATGAAATAGGCATCATGCGGATCGACATCACCGATTCTTGTAATTCACGGGTATTTCGCTCTAATTGCCCCACGCCGGCCAGCATATTTTCATGCAATACCGGATCCAGATTTAAAGCCGTTTGCACCAGCATGGACTGGGTAATCACTAATTCGCCGACCAGATTAAGTAACTGATCCACTTTTTCCACGCTCACCCTAATCGAGGTATCCGCAGCGGCCACCACCGGTTTGC
>JBOFGM010000206.1:0-4119 GCA_051649105.1 Iodobacter sp.
ACACTTTTGGAAATAAAATCTTCCACATCTCTTAAACGCGGCTCGTGCAAAATCTGCGCCAGACGGGTTTTCCAGTGCTGACCTGTCCAGAACGAGGTGCCCGGTGAGAATTTCTGAGAAAAATGCTGCCGGTCGGCCGCCAGCCCTTTGCACAGGCTAAAGCACAGCAACAGCATAATGGCGGTAAAGGGCAGGGCCGCAATCAGCGTGACCGCCTGCAGTGCTTTTAAGCCACCGGTGGTCAGCAAAATAGCGGCCGTTACACCCAGTAACCCCGCCCAGAACAAACTCTGCCATGCCGGGGATTTATCTGCGCCGCGCGTGGCAATGGTATTGAGCACAAAAGAGCCGGAATCCGCCGAGGTCACAAAAAAGACGGCAATCAGTAAAATCGTAATGGAAGAGGTGACTTTAACCAGCGGCAAATATTCAAAGAATTTGAATAACAAAGCATCCACATTGCCCGCTGTTTGCGATAAGGCACCTGCGGCCGTATGCATATCCAGCCAGATTGCGGTATTGCCAAAAATAGTCATCCAGATCAGATTAAATAAAGCCGGAATCAGCATCACGCCAATAATAAATTCACGCAAAGTGCGGCCGCGCGAAATACGGGCAATAAACATCCCGACAAAGGGCCACCATGAAATCCACCAGGCCCAGTAGAGCAAGGTCCAGCCACTGAACCAGCCTTCTTTTTGCGTGGGCTCATAGGTGTAAGAGCGGAAAGTCAGCTCAACAATACTGGATAAATAATGCCCCAGATTATCGCCAAATGCGCCCAGCAGAAATAAGGTAGGCCCGGCAAATAAAACAAACAGCATCAGTAAAATAGCGATGCCCAGGTTTAATTCGCTTAAACGGCGCACGCCTTTATCTAAGCCTGACGCCGCTGACCAGCCGGCAAAGCCAATCACCACGGCAATTAAGCCATATTTAAAATTCAGGCCGGAGGTATCCCATCCGGTCAGGGCGTTTAAACCCGCACTGATTTGCAAAATGCCATAGCCCAGCGTGGTGGCAATCCCGAAAATGGTGCCGCAAAGGGCAAACACATCCACCGCATGGCCAATCGGGCCATTAATGCGGTCGCGTAAAATGGGATAAAGTCCGGAGCGGATGGTAAGCGGCAGATTATAGCGAAAGCCAAAATAGGCTAAGACTAAGCCGACCAGGCAATAGATAGACCAAGCGTGAAAACCCCAGTGGAAAAACGTCATATTCATGGCTTCGCGCGCGGAGGCCATGGTGCTGCCTTCGGCCAGCGGCGGCGATAAATAATGCTGCATAGGCTCACCAACGCCGAAATACATCAGACCAATACCCATACCGGCCGCAAACAGCATGGCAACCCAGGAGGTAAAGTTATATTCGGGTTTTGCATCATCCGGTCCCAGCCGGATATTGCCATAAGGGCTGCAGGCAATGGCCACCAGGGTCATAACAACAACGGCGACGGATAAGATATAAAACCAGCCAAATTTCTCTGAAATCCATGCCTGGCCTTGCAAGAAAATATGCTCGGCAGATTCCGGATTAAGCGTACAAATGGCCAGTAAAACACCCAGAAACAGCATGCTGGGTAAAAACACCGGCATGCTCAGAGTATGATTAAATCGATTGCGGATGGGAGTACTCATGCGTCTCCTGAGAATGGCCCCAAAAATAAAGCCTGTGGTGAAAAAGAGCTTATGACGGATATTTATATTGGATATCAGTCAGATAACCGACTTTACTCTAACAATAAATAGCTGCTTTGTAATGTTGAATTATACAAATGCGTGACAAAATCACAAAATAAGACCGGTTGTTTATGCATTATGCGTGACCTGGTCATTTTTAAGCAGTTGGCTGGCTTTATGCCATGCGGACTGCATATCCGGCAGTAAAAAATCCTCACCTAAATGGTGAAAAAAACCGGAGCGGTGAATCAGCGAAGTGGGTTGAATTCCGGCACCGCAAATCAGCAGTTTCCCCCCTTGGCGCTGCAGTAAATGATGCAGTGTTTCTATGGCTTCCAGCCCGGTGGTATCCATATTTAACAGAAAAGATAAATCCAGAATTAAGACCACGGGTTGTTTTTTATGCGGGTCCAGCAGCATTTCAATTTTAGCAATAGAGCCAAAAAATAAAGAGCCATGAATTTGCCAGGCTTCAATCAGCCGGGCCCGGTCTGCCATATGCGATGGCACTTCTGTTTTCTTTAAATGAGTCAGGCTCGATACCCGGGTAATAAAAAATACGCAGGCTAAAAGCAGGCCGACTTCCATGGCAACGGTTAAATCCACCACCACGGTTAATATAAAAGTGGATAACAGGATGGTGCGGTAATTGCCGGTGAAGTTTTTTAAACGGCGAAATTCTGCCCATTCACCCATATTCCATGCCACATAAAGTAAAACAGCCGCCAGGGTGCTTAATGGAATTAATTTAGCAAAAGGCGCTGCCACCGCCATAATCAGCAAAATAGACAGTGAATGCACCATGCCTGAAACCGGGCTGGTGGCACCGCTGTTAATATTGGTCACGGTGCGGGCAATGGTGCCGGTGGCGCAGAACCCGCCAAATAAAGGGGCTACAAAATTGGCCACGCCTTGCGCCATTAATTCCTGATTAGGGTTATGGCGGTCATTAATTATTCCGTCGGCAATCCGCGCGCAAAGCAAAGATTCAATGGCCCCTAATACGGCAATGGTAAGCGCCGGCTGAATAATGGCGGCTAATGAATGCCAGGCAAATTGCGGCAGGGCCGGCATAGGTAATTGCGAAGGAATATCGCCGAAACGGCTGCCAATGGTGGCGGCATCCAGACCCGGCAATTGTGCCATCATTGTGCCGGCTATGAGTGCCACCATGCTGCCAGGAATGCGTTTAAATCCGCCAGGCAAAAGCCGGCTGATCCGTGGCCAGATAATCAGCACCGCTAAAGAAACCATGCCAATGGCCAGCGTACCAGGATCGGCATGGGACAGCCCCAGCGCTAATGCCTTTATTTTGGAAAAAAACTCGGCAGGCAGCGGATCAATATTTAATCCCAGAAAATCATTCAGCTGAGAAATGGCAATCAATGCCGCAATACCGTTGGTAAAACCAATCACAATAGAAACAGGAATATGCCGGACCAGAGCGCCTAATCCAAGCAGACCTAATAAAAACATAAATACACCGGCCAGCATGGTGGCCAGCAGTAAATTGCCCACCCCATATTGCTGAACAATAGCGTAGACCACCACAATAAAGGCACCGGCCGGGCCGCCAATCTGAACTCTTGAACCGCCTAATAAAGAAATTAAAAAGCCGGCAATAATGGCGGTGGTCAGGCCTGCTGCGGGAGGCAAACCGCTGGCAATGGCAAAGGCCATGGCCAGAGGCAGGGCGACAATTCCCACGCTGATACCGGAGGTGATATCGGCAAGCAATTTATTTTTATCGTAATTGCCAATAATCGCTAATGAATAGGGCCGGAAAGGGCTGAACATGATGGCTCGGTCAGGAAAAGGCTATGCCTTATTATGGACGCTGCAATGCAGCACAGATAGAAAGATGGTGTTGTTTCCTCCGGAGCCCGGTCTGCCGTGTTTAAAGCAACGGCTTACCGTACCTGATTGCGCCCGCCGGCCTTGGCGGCATACATGGCCTGATCGGCCCGGTTTAATAAATGATCGAGGCGCTTGTCATTCTCTTCCAGCATGGCCACGCCAATACTGATGGTGATTTTAATGGTGTGTTCCTGAAAATGAACCACGGCCAGCTGTTCTACGGCAATCCGCAGTTTATTGCCGGCGGCAATGGCCTCGGCCCAGGTGGTGCCGGGTAATAACAGGACAAATTCTTCGCCGCCCCAGCGGGCAAAGCAGTCGCTGGCCCGCAGTTCGGCGGTGCACACCCGGCATAATTCTTTCAGTGTCAGATCCCCGGCCAGGTGGCCGTAGCGGTCATTCACATTTTTAAAGTGATCAATATCGATCATCAGTACCGATAAAGGCTGCTGATAACGGCGGGCATAGGTAATGGCTTCTTCACAGCGGCGCTGCCATTCCCGGCGGTTGGCAACTCCGGTCAGCTCATCGGTGGTGACCAGCTCTTCCAGCCGCTTATTGGCAGCGGCCAGCGCCTCGG
>JBOFGM010000207.1:0-5136 GCA_051649105.1 Iodobacter sp.
AAAGCAAAGACTTCATGATCAATAGGAATGGACTGCAGGGCGGTAATCCAGCGGGTCACCCCGGTGATAATCCCGGCCATGCCTAAAGTCACCAGAAAAGAGGGAATCCCCACTTTGGCGACAAATAAACCATTAATCAGTCCACACAAGGCACCGGCTAATAAAGCCCCCAGCACGGCCCAGCCCATGCCATAGGGTAAAAGCATCGCAGCGGTGACGGCCGACAAAGCCACAATGGCACCAAAAGAAAGATCAATTTCGGCAGCAGACAGTACAAAGGTCATCCCTACGGCCATGATTGAAATCATGGCGGTTTGCCGGGCAATATTCATTAAATTGCCGGCATCTAAAAAGCCTTTATCGTGCAGGGTCACCGAAAAGAATACAAAAATTCCTATAAAAACAAAGTAGATAACAAAGTTCTTCCATTCGATCTGACGTTTGGGGACTGGCACCGAAGCCGTTTTATTGATCGTGATATCCATACCTTCCCTCTTTAACCAGCTGAACGTATTTAAAATATTAAAGGATTTGCTTACTTTGCCCGGCAATACGGTATTTAAAGATGTTTTGCTGATCTGTTAAATGCCATATGCCATTAAACCCGGCACTTTTACTGCACGGCCGCCAATAATCGCTCTTCGGTTTGCCCTTCACTGATCTGGCCGGCAATCCGCCCTTTATTGACGATATAAGTGCTATCGCAAAAACTGGCGATCTCACTGTATTCACTGGAAACAAAGACCACCGCATTACCCTGCGCCGCATATTCATTCACGATGCGCATAATTTCATATTTAGAACTCAGATCAATCCCAAAAGTAGGATCGTCCAGCAACATAATCCGGGCATCGGTACTCATACATTTAGCAATGACCACTTTCTGCTGATTGCCGCCGGATAAAAATCGCACCGCCTGATCCGGCCCGCTGGTTTTAACCAGCAGACGCTTAATCAGCGCCTCAACCAGTTCCCTGCCGCGAACTTCATCAAGAAGTAAGGGCGATGACAATTTACCAAATAAGGACATTAACATATTGTCAGAAACACTAAAATCTAAAACCAAGCCCTGACTGCGCCGGTCTTCAGGAACCAGGTTAATACCCAGCTCAATCGCGTCTTTGGGATTACGGATTTGCACCGGCAACCCTTCCAGCAGCACTTGCCCTGATTCAATGGTATCGAGACCAAAAATCGCTTCCAGAATTTCTGTGCGGCCACTGCCCAGCAGCCCGGCCAGCCCGATTACCTGCCCCGGATAAACCTTAAATGACACATCGGCCAGCACCGGAGTCACCACATTGCGCAGTTCCAGCAAAGGCGTCTGGCTGGTATCCACCGCCAGCCGGCTCCAGTTTTCATTGGCATTGCGATGATGCCCCAGCATATCCGCAACCAGCTCTTCCAGATTGGTACTGATCACCGGCGAGCTGCGCACCAGATGACCATCACGCAACACACTGACCGAATCGCAAATTTTGAAAATATCGCGCAAATAGTGGGTGATATAGATAATGGAGACGCCCTGCGCTTTCAGCCTTTTCACCACGCTGAACAGCTTTTCAATTTCCATATCCGATAAAGAGGCCGTTGGCTCATCCAGAATCAGAATTCTGGCATCCTGAGAAATCGCCTTGGCAATCTCCAGCAATTGCTGCTGGCCCATTGTCAGCTCGCTGACGGCCTGCGCCGGGTTGAGCACAATGCCCATTTTTTCCAGCACCACCAGCGTGGCCTGCTCCATGGCGCGGTTATCCACCATGCCGCCCCAGCCACCCTGCCAGTTCGCCATAAACAGATTTTCTGCCACGCTCATGGTGCCGACCAGGCTTAAATCCTGATACACCATCACAATCCCGGCATCGCGAGCATCACGGGGTGACTGAAAATCAACCGCCTGACCAAAAACTTCCAGACTACCGGCGTCGCGCTGATAAAAACCATTCAGCAGCTTCATCAGGGTGGATTTACCCGCGCCATTTTGCCCGACAATCGCATGAACCTCGCCCTGCAGCAACGTGAAATCAACCCCTTTCAGCACCGCATTGCCATCAAACTGTTTAGTCAGTCCCCGTGATTTAATCGCTTCTCCGGCCATGTCTTTATCCACTTAAACGATGCCTGTTCTTGCCTTGGTAAGGCATAAACAGCACGATAATCAATAAACCCCCGGCGATGTCCGCCGGAGATTTTCGCCTTCATTTATTTTTTGGCTGCCAGTGCTTTAACTACGGCATCAGGCGGCTGACGGAACAAGGCTTTTTGCCACTGGGCCGATAAATTAGCCGAGGTCACCTTAATGGCATCGACCGTTACAAAGGCCGGAGTAGGTTTATTCAGTAAAGACAGTGCACCCATGGTGGCCAGCGTTTTACCCATGTCATACGGCAGATCACTGACAATCCCCGCCACATTCCCGCCCTTCACCATATCCAGCGCATTGGCCGCGCCCAGATCCATGGTAATCACCTTCACATCTTTACGGCCGGCAGCGCGCACCGCGGCGGTCACGCCTTCGGCAATGGCATCCCATGGGGCGTAAATAGCTTTAACCGATGGGTTTTGCGTCAGAATAGCCGAGGCAATCACTTCGCCATCATTAGGATTGGCAATGCCCTTATCGGCCACAACCTTAATCCCCGGATAGCGGGCCAGCACGGCCTTCACGGCGTTATCACGCTGATTGGTCACATAGTAATTAGCGGCATGATGCATCACCGCCACATCGCCCTTGCCGCCAATGCTGTCAGCCATCAGCTCGGCAGCGGCCTTACCCATGCCAAATAAATCGTCGGTCACAATCCCGGCGTAATCCTGGCCGGCTTTAAAGCCTTGTGGTGCATTACTGATAAACACCAATTTAACGCCTTGTTTGGTGGCCTGCTTAAAAGCAACGGCACCCGACACCGGATCAATCACCAAAGAAATAATAATATTGGGTTTCAGCGCCAGTACGGTTTCCAGATCGGTGCGCTGTTTTTTAGGATCCATTTCAGCATCCGTTACCGCGACCACTTTAATACCCAGCTCATCAAAAACTTTTTTGGCACCGGCAATTAATGCGGTCGAGAAATCCGACGTGGTATGCATCAAAATAGCGGCTTTGTAGTCCTTGCCCTTGAACTTACTGACATCCTGCGGAGCCACCTTTACCTGGGTATAGGGCGTGGGTGTTTCACCATTGGGGCCCACGGTATGGTCCACTGCGGCCAGTGCATTTGAACAGAATAAAACCAATAACAGGCCTTTCAGACTAGCTCGCATTTTTCTAACCTCAGAGATAGGTGTTAATAGGTGTAGTTTAGGTGTTTTGTAGGTGGTGTCAACAAATTACTAACGTTATATCTATAAATTGTAATAAAAAAATTCCCCTGACTGTGCAGGGGAATAAATGCCGATACCCGGCAGAGGAAAATGCTAAAGACTATTTCTTAGCAATACGGTCATTCCATTTTTTCACGGCGGTATTCAGAGCATCTTTAGCCGATTTGCGGCCTTCAATGGCATTCTGAACTTCGTCGTTTAATTCTTTACGCATAGAGGTGTCATCTGGCATCAGCGCTGCAGGCAGAGTAATCGTACGGGCCGCGCCCATCGATTTAGCTGCAGTTGCACGAGCTACGCCCACTGGATCGCCACTATTGGCACCGGACATAAAGAATTCGTTTTCAGCTGCTTTACGAGCAGATGGGAACGTTGTACCGGTAGCTTGTGAGAAGCCCAGTTGTTGCTCGCTGTTAGTCAGGAACAGGCCCAGTTTTGCCGCAGCTTCCGGGTTTTTGTACCCCTTAGGAGCCACAAACGACATCAGCCATGCACCCAGCGCCATTTTGCCTTCGCCAGCCGGGAATGCCATTACAGCAGTCCGGTCGTAAGCCGGTTTATTATCCACACCCAGCTTACCCAGCGCGGTAGGGCCAGTCGTCATCATCGCGATCTTGCCTGAACCGTAACCTGCAATTTCTTGTTCATATTCAAGACGGAAACTGTCTTTTGGCACTACGCCGTTTTTATACAGATCGGCAAACAATTCAACGGCCTTAATATGTTTAGGGCTGTTAAATGCAGCTTTACCATTTTCAAAAATAGGCAGACCGAGGTATTGGAACCAAGGAATCATACCGCCGTCACCGCTCTTGGTAGCCAGTTTTGGAGAGAATGCAGCAACACCGGTTTTCTTAGTAATAGTGCGGGCGGTGGCAATAAATTCATTAAAGCTTTTTGGATCAGCCTTAATACCGCTCTTAGCCAGAATTTCTTTGTTATATGCAATAACTGAAACGGCATTATAGAAAGGGAAGCCATAAATCTTGCCGTCAACAGTCAGATCCTGCAAAGCGCCTGGCTGATATTCAGATTTATTTTTACCAATCAATGCATCCAGCGGAGTCAGCATGCCTTTATGGGCAAATTCATGAGTCCATGGAGTATTAAAATTAACCAGGGCAGGAGGATTGCCGGCAGCAATAGCAGAAATCAACTTAGGCTGGATCTGATCCCAGTTCATATCAACCCAGACTGCTTCCAGTTCCGGATTAGCCTTATTAAAGCGTTGTACTGCATCATTCCAGTAGGGTGCGAATTTGGTCACATTAAATGTCCAGAATTCGACTTTAGTGGTATCTGCAGCCTGAGCAAAAGTAGATGACAAAATAGCAGCCAATAACAAAGGCCGTACTAACTTAAAGCGCTTCGACATAATTCTCTCCCCGAGTTTATCGATGTGGACTAAAAATTCCACCATTTCCCTGTGCTAATAACACTTTCCCGGTTTATCCGGATAACAGATATCCGTTTTACTTTTTTATTTAAACCGTTCTAAACCCATTACCGTGCCCCGGAACGTATGCTTAATTCCAAAACAATTTATAACGTTATAAATAACGCTGCTTAGGTAATCGACCAGCAAAATGTAGGCATTTTGTAGGTGCAAGTCAAGATTTAGACCTTTTCGTTGTATTTTTGGCATAACTACGTCTTGTGCATAAATCCTGCCTCAGGGCGGGTCAAAAGCCATGGTCAGTCTCTGTCAGGGCACGAGAAGTCTTGTATTCCGGGCATTGCCGGCCATAGCGCCCCATAAAACAGCCATCGTTGTGGATCACAATTTGTATGCCGGCGGGCCCGACCCGGCCG
>JBOFGM010000208.1:0-2335 GCA_051649105.1 Iodobacter sp.
GGCAAACAGCAGCGACAGGCAATACAGCCCTCCGGCAATTAAGACAATGGCAGGCCCCGATGGCAGATCCCACTGGTACGAGGCAATCAGGCCGGCCACACAGGCAAAGAGTGCCACGGCCCAGGACACTATAAACAGCATGGATAAACGCTCGGCCCAGAGGCGGGCGGTGGCGGCAGGCAGCATCATCAGCCCGACGGCCATTAAAGTGCCCATGGCCTGAAAGGCCGCAACAAAATTCAGTACGGCAATCACCACAAAGCCAATATGAAAGCGCATGCCATTGCCGGTGGTGGCGGCGATAAAGCCCGAGTCGGCGCATTCCAGCACAATGCCGCGGTATTCCAGCGCCAGCCAGAGCAGGGTAATGGTGGCCACACCGCTGACAATCAGCAACGATGGATTATCAATGGCCAGTACCGAGCCAAATAACAGATGAATCAGATCGACACTGCTGCCCCATTTGGAAACAATCAGCACGCCAATGGCCAGCGCCAGTAAATAAAAGCCGGCAAAACTGGCATCTTCGTTTAAACGGGTTTTACGGGCGGCCACACTGGCTGCCAGCGCCACCAGTAAACCGGCCACCAAGCCGCCACCAGCCAGCCAGGGCAGGGATAATCCGCCCAGTAAAAAGCCAATGGCAGCCCCCGGCAATACCGCATGGGATAAGGCATCGCCAAATAAAGACATCCGCCTGAGCAGCAGCAAGACCCCGACCGGCGCGCAGCCAATGGCCAGCGCCACGCTGCCAATAAAAGCCCGGCGCATAAAGGCAAATTCGGTCAGTGCGCTGATCATTTCAAAATTAGCCAGGCTCATTCGCAGACCTCGCACCAGGCGGCATCATTGCGCCAGTGCTGGGCGCGGCGGTTGGCTTCACGCAGCATATCGTCTGTCAGCACTTCGGCGGTATTACCCCAGCCCAGCGCCGACTGGGCCAGCAGCAGGGTTTGCGGATAATGTGCCCGTACCTGCGAGATATCATGCAGCACGGTGATCTGGGTTTTACCGGCCTGATGCCAGTGATGCTGCACTTCCAAAAGCTTTTCCATGGTGGCGCTGTCTACATTGGCAAAGGGTTCATCCAGCAGCAATACATCGGCGTCTTCAACAATCAGCCGGGCAAAGCGGGCGCGCTGCAACTGGCCGCCGGATAAATTACTGATCGGGGCGTTGGCAAAGTCAGATAAACCGACTTGCTCCAGTGCCATATCGGCCTGAATCCGGTCTTGCTTGCTTAAACCGCGCCATGCACCGCAGCGGGACCAGGCACCGGCCAGAGCCAGCTCGCGAACCATCAGCGGAAATTGTTTATCTAAGGTGGAAAGCTGTGCCAGATAAGCCACTTTGCCATGACGGTGCACATGGCCTTCATCGGCTTTTTTAATGCCTGCCAGCGCAGCCAGCAAGGTGGATTTGCCCGCCCCATTGGGGCCGACCACGGCCGTATGGCTGCCGGTTTCAAAGCGGCCGGATAAATGATGAACTGCCGCACGGTCGCGATAGCAAAGAGTCAGGTGATGCACTTCAATCATGCTTGTAATGCCCAGTCTGTTAAGGCCCACAGCACCAGGATCAGCGGCAGGATGCAAAGTACCCGCTGCCAGGCTGCCATTTCAAATAAACCTCTCATCAGGGGCTCCGGTTGGGCTTGTCGCGCACGGTGAAATTGGCGCTTAAGCGTTAAAGTGGCGCTAGGATAGCAACCAAAGGGCTTTTTATGCAAGTCAGTTGCATTTGATGTGAATATTGGCCCTGCATATCACTCAACCGGGTTTGCCGCGGGTTTAAATAAAACAGCCCGGGGTGGTTGCCCCGGGCCGGATCAGTTTATCAATGAGAGTCTTAATTTAAGCGATAGCGTTTTACTTCGTCCTGCATGGTTTCTGCCAGCTGATGCAATTGCCTGGCCGAATCTGCCTCATTGCTTGCGGCGGCATGGGCTTCTTCGGCCATGGTGGCGGTTCGCTCCACCTGCAGAGCCATGGCATGGCTGGCGGTGCTTTGTTCTTGAATTGCCAGCGTGATATCGCTGACTTGTTCCACCACGCTTTCAGAAGTGGTGCGAATTTCATGCATGGCTTTTCCGGCGTCGCCCACCATGGCAACGCCCTGATTCACCCGGCTGACCACATCCAGCATCCGTTCGGCCGCCCGGTTGGCACCCTGATGAATATGGTTGACTGAATCAACAATTTGCTGGGTGGAGCGGGTGGTGCGCTCGGCCAGTTTGCGCACTTCATCGGCAACCACGGCAAACCCCCGGCCTTCTTCACCGGCCCGGGCGGCTTCAATGGCGGCATTAAGCGCCAGCAGGCTGGTCTGATCGGCT
>JBOFGM010000209.1:0-1943 GCA_051649105.1 Iodobacter sp.
AAGATCCGGCTGATTTCATTAATACCGCGCACTTCATTAAAGGGATCTTTAAACCATGCTTCTGCGCTGTAAAAACGCTCAATTTTATTTAAATTTTGCGCAGAAATAGTTTCATACCAGGTCAGCATATCATCCAGCAACATAATTCATCCTTATATACCCATATCTGCCACACGCCGTATATTTAATCCAGCGCTAAAAACCATTGTAGAAAAAAGAAACGCCAGCGATAGGGCAAACACTGCAGACACTTTAAAACCATAGTAAAGCGACGCGGAAAGTGAATTTCAAACTGGCCTTCGCTGATCCCGCTGATAATGGCTGCTGCGGCCTGCTCGGGGGTTTGCAAAGCCGGCATGGTAAATTGGTTTTGCGCGGTCAGTGCGGTTTTAACAAAGCCGGGATTAATCAGATACACCGACAGCCCCAGCGGATGCAAATCGGCATAAAGTAATTCGGCCAGATTAATCAGCGCGGCTTTGCTGGGCCCGTAAACGGAAGCATTGGGCAAACCCATATAGCCCGCCACGCTGGCCACAACGGCAATGCCACCGGTTTTTTGCACCAATAAATCCGGCAATACCGTTTCCAGCCCGTAGTAGACACTGGCCAGATTAACCGCCAGCGTATGCCCCACCTGAGCAGCTTTTACCTCCCAGCTGCGCTCCGGACGATAATCGGCGGCACAAAACACCACCAGATCCACGCCACCCCAGGCCGAGCACAGCAACTGATAGGCCGGCAGCCATGCAGCAGCGTCGCCGGCATCAAAAGGCAATACCATCGCCCGGCTGCTTTCACCAGCCACCTGCGCCAGCCGCCCTGCATTGCGGGCCGATAAGGCCACCCGGGCACCCTGCTGCAATAATGCCCGGGCCGTCGCCGCGCCAATCCCGCTGGACGCTCCAATCAGCCAGATGCGCTGCTGCGACCAATCCTTTACTTCAGGATTTAAACTGGCAAACATGTCAGCTCCTTTTACGGAAGAACAGCGTGACTTGACCCAGCTGAAAGCCAAATTTGCTCATCGCGGCGCGGTTAATCATGGTGTTGCCGTCGATTAAAAACATCCAGTCATCAAACTGCACCTCATACACCGCGCCATCCACCGGTAACAGCATGGTGTATTTCCAGTTCAGCGCATTACCGGCAATCGTGCCCAGCGCTTCGCCCTTAATATCATCGGCCGTGCCACGCCACTGCCCGTTTTTCTGCTGCTGCAAGGTCCAAACCCGGCGCTGCGTTGTGCCATCGCTATAGGAAAAAACCTCATCCAGCACAAAACGGTCTTCCATCTGCGTGCCTGTCAGCAACACATGAAAGCGTTTCACCACCTCACCATTACGCTTTTGAAAAGTGCCCCAGGCATCGGTGGTGCCACTAAAAAACTGCGGCAGATTTAAGGCGGGCTGCTCCTGCTTATAGTGCGAAACATCCGGTGCAGCGCAGGCAGTCAGAAGCAAACAAATCATTACCAACAAAGCTTTCATGCCAGTCTCCCGGAAGGGGTTAATACCCCGTGCAGCCGCCACATGGCGAGCAATTTAATCAGGCAGGGCAAGCCCGCATACACCAGCGCCAAAGTCAGCCCGCCTGCCCCGGCCACGCCAGGCGTATAACCGCCCAGCGCTAACAGCGGCAGCGCGAGACCTGAAATGGCCAGCGCCAGCTTGCCCAGAAAAGTCCAGATACCGTAATAAGCCGCGGCAGAATGCTGTGCCGGGATCAATCCGGCCAATAAAACCGGCGGCAGGGCCAGATCGGCCCCCAAAGCCAGCCCAGCCAGGGTGCAAACCACAAAATAAGCCAAGAGATCACCGGGCCCCAGCAAAGCTGCGGCGGCAAAAGCCAGCACCGCCAGTAACATTCCCAGCCGCCATGCCTGACCTGCGCCCATTTTTTTAGCCAGCCGCACCCAAAACGGCAAACCCAGCGCTGCTGCA
>JBOFGM010000210.1:0-2495 GCA_051649105.1 Iodobacter sp.
CTCAGGGTTACCCACATTCATCATAATTTTTACTGGCGATTCAGGCATCTGGCCGAGCGAAGTATCCATACGCTCAAATTTCAGAATGCCTTCATACACATTACCGGTGTCGCCTTCCGCGCAGGAAACGGTCACCAGATCGCCATCTTTTAAGACTTTAGTGGCATTACCACAACCCACTACGGCCGGAATACCCAGCTCACGCGCAATAATGGCCGCATGGCAGGTTCGTCCACCGCGATTGGTTACAATCGCTGACGCACGCTTCATAACGGGTTCCCAATCCGGATCGGTCATATCAGACACCAGTACATCACCTGCCTGTACTTTGTCCATTTCAGACACATCACGAATCACACGAACACGGCCTTGTCCGATTTTCTGTCCGACTGAACGCCCTTCAGCCAGCACCTTGCCGGTTTCCAGCATACGGAATTTAGTCAGCTTATCGGTGCTGGTTTCCTGGGATTTAACGGTTTCCGGACGCGCTTGCAAGATATACAACTTGCCATCAATCCCGTCCCGGCCCCATTCCACATCCATCGGACGGCCATAATGCTCTTCAATAATCAGCGCGTAGCCGGCGAGTTCTTCCACTTCAGCATCGCTGACAGAGAATTTACGGCGTTCAGCCAGAGCCACTTCCACGGTTTTAACGGATTTACCCGCCACCGCTTCCAGATCGAATTCCATTTTCAGGGCTTTTCCGCCCAGATGACGGCGAACAATCGCCGGACGGCCTGCGCGCAGCGTTGGCTTATGCACATAAAACTCATCCGGATTCACCGCACCCTGCACCACGGTTTCGCCAAGACCATAAGAGGCGGTTACAAAAATAACCTGGTCGAAACCGGTTTCGGTATCAATGGTGAACAACACACCCGCAGCGCCCACATCCGAGCGCACCATGCGCTGGATACCGGCCGACAAAGCCACCAGCTTATGGTCAAAGCCTTTATGCACACGATAAGAAATAGCGCGGTCGTTATAAAGCGACGCAAATACTTCTTTCATGGCATCCAGTACATTGGCAAAACCACGGATATTTAAGAATGTTTCTTGCTGACCCGCAAAAGACGCGTCCGGCAAATCTTCTGCCGTTGCAGAAGAGCGCACCGCTACGGTTACATCGTCGCCAAGCAGCTTATAATGTTCTGCGATCTCAGCCTCAAGCTGAGCAGGAAACGGTGTTTCCAGAATCCAGGTACGGATTTGCTTACCCACAATGGCAAGGGCACGGACATCGTCCACATCCAGGGTGCTCATTACGGCATCAATACGGTCGGCAAGACCCTGATGAGCCAAAAACTGCCGGTACGCCGCAGCGGTGGTAGCAAATCCACCGGGAACACGAACGCCTTTTTCTGTAAGCTGAGAGATCATCTCACCGAGCGAGGCGTTTTTACCGCCTACTTGTTCTACATCGTGCATACGCAGATGAGCGAAATCGATCACATAGCGTTCGGACATGGTGCGGGCCTCATAAATGTTGCGTTGCGATAAACTGATCGTATTTTAGGCTGAGAGTGCGTTTAGCAAACTCAGGATAAACCATTACTTGGCAATTTCCGGCAAGTGCCGGTATGCTTTTTTACCTTATTTGGAGATTTTCGATGCGACGAACGGCTTTCTTTGTCTCCGACCGGACTGGTATTACTGCCGAGATGCTCGGGCACTCATTACTTACACAGTTTGAGGATGTTACTTTCCACCGCGTCACACTTCCTTACGTGGACACGCCAGAAAAGGCGCGTGAAGTGGCCTTGGAAATTCGTAAACATTCGGTAATAGATGGCTGCAGGCCGCTGGTTTTCAGCACCGTCGTTGATCCGGTGATCCGTAAGCTGACCCATGTGCCAGAAGCACTGGTTATCGACTTCTTTGAGATGTTTATCGGCCCGCTGGAAGCGGAGCTGGGGCAGGATTCATCGCATACGGTGGGTAAATCACATGCCATCGTCAATTTTGAAGAATATAAAAACCGGATTGATGCGGTAAATTTCACACTTAATCACGATGATGGGGTGATGCCGCGCGACCTTTCTGAGGCAGATTTAATTTTAGTTGGCGTCTCCAGATCGGGAAAAACGCCCACTTGTCTCTATTTAGCCCTGCAATTTGGCATTAAAGCGGCTAATTATCCGCTGACGCCGGAAGATTTTGGCAACCATACCATGCCAAAACTACTGCTTCCTTACCGTAATAAATTGTTTGGTTTAACCATTGAGCCAGAACGGCTGGGTGAAATTCGCGAAGAAAGAAAGCCCGACAGCAAATATTCATCGGTGGATAACTGTCGGTTTGAGATTGCCGAGGCCGAAGCGCTGATGCGTCATGTGGGTGTGCCTTATCTGAACACCACCCGGATGTCGATTGAAGAAATGGCCACCACCATTATGCATCGCTCCGGCTTGGTTCGGCGCACCTACTGAGCCCCAAAGGCGTACTTTAAGTGCGCCTTTTCCCGGCACTTTTGTGCAGCGCGGCATAAAAAA
>JBOFGM010000211.1:0-5274 GCA_051649105.1 Iodobacter sp.
CATCAGCTGAGAGGCCATAATTTCACCTTCGCTGTCCCGGCCCAGAAATACCTTAAACATCACATCGCCATCATGATTTGTAAAAATCACAGCGGCGGTATCGCGGCCCATAAACGGGCGCTCCACGGCATACATCGCGCCACAATGGCTGACTCTTAAATGACCATGCAGCCCCTTGGGGCCGGGCAGATTATAAAAACCATGGCCCAATTCACCGGCCGGCACCGGGCCGGTAAACTCCATAATGACATCGGCGCTATGCATAATCACGGTGACATCACCCCAGCCGGCCATTTCCAGCAATAAGTCAGTCATCTGCTCACCAGGCAAACGCCGCCACATAGGCTCTGGCAATGCTTCGATCACCTCCGACATCGGTAAGGCAGAAGCGCTGGCCAGTCCTTCCAGCACCACGCCTGGATTTTTGCTCAGGCGGGCACGTAATTGTTCTTTGCTATCCATCATTTATTCCTAAAGGTAATTAAGCGGCATCCACCAGAGCCCGGGCCATGCTTGGCCCCCAAAAACGGGCCAGTGGTGCAATAGTCCAAAGCTGGCCTGATACTTCGCTGATCAGGCCCTGCTGCTGCCATTGCGGCAATAAAGCCGCGCTGGCCGGTGGTAATAAGGCGGCATTAATCTGGCCGGCTTCAATCCCCCCCTGCAAGGCAGCAACCCAGTGCAGTGCCGGATCGGCCCTGGCCACGCGGGAAAGCGCCGGCAGCGGAGCGGTTAAATAGCGCTCTAAATCGGATTCAACGGCATAGGAATACCCGGCATGACTGCCGCCGGCTCCGGAGCCAAACGCCAGACAGCTATGGCCGGATTTAATCGCCATATTGTAGCGATTACGCTCCCGGCCCTGACCCGAGCCAAAATGGCTGTTTGAAAGCTGCTGCCAGCCGGCTTCTGCAAAACGGGTCAGCGCCGTCTGATAAAACCCCACCTGCACGGGTAAATCACTCATCGGCGGAAAAACGCCTTTTTCCAGCATGCGCTGAATAGGTAAACCCGGAAAAAGATTAAAGGCATAGACATCAATGCCATCCAGACCCAGACCCAGTGCCACATCCAGATCCCGCGACCAGATCTCTGCATCCTGGCCCGGCAAGCCAAACATCAGGTCCGCCACCACCACGGCTTCCTGCCCGGCAGCCAGCTCGGCCAGATAAGCCGCCGCTTCTTCGCCGCCATGACGACGACCCAGACGACGGCGCAGCGGGGTATGAAAAGTTTGCACCCCAATCGAAAAGCGATTGGCTCCAGCCGCGAGGCATGCGTCGATTTTTTCCCGGCCAAAATGTGAAATCCGCCCCTCGACCGTAATTTCGCAATCATCGGTCACCGGTAAATACTGCTGCAGGGCCTGCAGCAAGCGGGCAAGGTCCGGCGCGGCTAAGGCCGTCGGGGTGCCGCCGCCCAGATAAACAGCAGATACGGAACCTCCGGCCACCCGGTTTTCGGCGGCATGCTGCAGCTCGGCAATCACCCTGTCGACATAGGGCGCGCCATGCTCTTCCTTCCAGGCATTTTTATAAAAGCCACAAAATACACAGCGGTTGGCACAGAAAGGGATATGCACATAGGCCAGAGAGTTTTGCTCCAGCGGCGTGCCGGCCATGGTTTGCCAAGCCCCGGCCCAACTACCGGCTTCCAGCGGTTGTTGCCCCCAAAAGGGCATCAGCGCACGGCGCTGAGCAAAGGCCTGCTCAATAGCGGCTGTTTTTTGTGGTTCAAACACAATCGTTTGCAATTGATATTCATCCGAAAATTAACGATAATGATTATCATTAATTAATTTAACATGAGCCAGTGCAGTTCGGCTACAAGATGATTTAAATCAAACTTTAAAACACTATTCCAAATCCATATTTCTGCCATGCACAGAAAAAACCGGCTTTCTGATTAGCAGCACACATCAAAAATGAGCCCGCATTAACCCGCCGCAGGCCTGCCCGGCCGGGTGCCACAGCGTTTTTCACCTTTCAAAAAACCAGTCAAGACCACAATAATAATTTCAAATCAAGACAGCTTTGAGTAAAACTTTATTGATAAATTTAAATTGATAATGAGAATGACTATTGATATCATTAATGCGAATCAACTCAACGCTGATAAGCAAGATACCCAAAGCAGTCATTGGCAAAGGCTTATCAGGCAGCTCGTCTTGTGCGGATCTGCCGGCGCAGCAAGCCGTAACAGATACTCTTTTTACTGGCCCTTTTTCAGGAACTGGCATGCAACACCGTACCCAAGCCCTTGCTCTCTCTCTTTTAACAGTGGCATTGCAAACTGCCTTTGCTGCAGCCTCTGCGCCCGCCTCCATGCTGGCTCCGGTGGTGGTAACGGCCACCCGCACTGAAAAATCACTGGATGAGTTGCCGCCATCGGTCAGTGCCACCGACCGTGCCGCACTGGACAAGGGCTTTATCAATAATTACCGCGATTTAGCCAGCGAAGAGCCGGGCATTAATATCAGCCGCAATGGGCGTTATGGCCTGTCCAGCGTGAATGTGCGGGGCCTGGAAGGCAACCGGGTACTGATGATGGTCGATGGCATTCGTCTGCCGGACGCCTTTACCTTTGGCGCTTATCTGAGCAGCGGCCGGGATCAGGTGGATTTCAGCCAGCTCAGCGCCATTGAAATTGTCCGCGGCCCGTCATCCACCCTTTATGGCTCGGATGCACTGGGTGGCGTGGTGGGTTTACGCACCACTTCTCCAATGGATTTACTGCAAGGGCGGGATGATTTTGCCGGCCAGATCAAAACCGATTACAGCAGTGCAGACCGCAGCTTTAATCTGCAAGCGGCCATGGCGGGTGCGTTAAACCCGGATACCTTCTGGCTGCTGCAGGCGGCGCAACATCAGGGCCATGAGGTGGAAAACCAGGGCACGGTCGACAGTAAAGACTTCCGCCGCACCACGGCTAATCCGCAAGACACGCAAAAGCAAAGTGTGCTGGCCAAGCTGGAACATTATTTTGAAAACGGCCATAAGCTGGCGTTTGCGGCAGAGAACTATCGCAGCGAAGTGGATACCACCATGTATACCGATATCAAGGCGCCCATGACGCCATCGGTACTGAGCAGCAGCGCCAATGATATTCAAACCCGCAGCCGGGTTTCTTTGGATTACAGCTATACCGCTCCTGCTGCCGGCTTGCTGGATGCGGCGCAGGCCAAGCTTTATTACCAGACCCAAAGCAATGAGCAATCGACCAGTCAGCTGCGCCGTAATGTTGCAAACTGGCAGCGTCTGTCGGTATATGACCAGGATATGCTGGGTGTTTCCGGCCTGGTTGAGAAAAAAATCGCCGGCCCAATCAGCCAGCACTGGACCATCGGCGGTGAATGGCTGCAAAACGATCTGGCGGCGCTGCGCACCGGCACCATTACCCCGGTTCGCGATGTGCCTAAAACTCAGACCACCCAGTGGGGCATTTATGCCCAGAATGAGCTGGGCTGGGATCAGGGCCGCTTTTTACTGACGCCTTCCCTGCGCTATGACGTCTTTAAACTACGTCCGGAAACCGATGCTGAATTTAACGCTCAGGGCGGTAAAGCCGTGGCGCTGGATGATGCCAAGGTATCGCCTAAGCTTGCCGCCAGCTGGAAAATCGCCGAACAACTCACCCTGTTCAGCCAGTACAGCGAAGGATTCCGCGCCCCAAGCGCGCTGGAACTGAACAGCAGCTATATCTCGCCCATGGGCTATGCCGCCATTCCTAATCCGGATCTGAAACCTGAAACCAGCCGGGGCATTGAGCTGGGTGCCCGGGTGGGCCAGACGGCTCTGGGCGGCAGCTTCAGCGCCTTTGATAACCGATATAAAGACTTTATTGAGCAGGTCAGCATCAGCTGCCCGGGCAATCCGATGTGCGTGCCGGGCACCAGCGTGACTTATCAAAACCAGAATCAAAGCCGGGTTCGTATTTATGGTGCCGATGCCCGTATGCACTGGCAGATTGATTCCGCCTGGCGCCTGTTCAGCAATATGGCCTGGGTGGTTGGCAATAATGAAGACACCGGTGAAGCGCTCGACAGCGTGGCTCCGCTGAAAGGCGTATTGGGTCTGGAATACCGCAACGAGCAATGGGGTGGTAATGCGCTGCTTACCGCCGCCAGCGCCAAAACCCGTGTTTCACAAGCCAGTTATTTTAAAACCCCTGGTTATGGCACGGTCGATCTGGCCCTTTGGTGGAGCCCGGTTAAAGATCTGAAATTATCCGGCGGCGTATTTAACCTGGGCGACCAGAAATACTGGCTGGACAGCGATGTGCGCTCACTGGCAGAAAACAGCAGCACGCTGGATCGCTTTACCCAACCCGGACGCAATTTCCGCCTCTCTGCCGGCTGGCGCTTCTGATCCCCTCACTTTTTAATAAGGCCCGGCAACTCTGCCGGGCTGTCAAGGAACAAACAATGCAGCTATCCCCCCGCAACACTGAACTCAATTCCCGTTATGCCGCACTGATAACAAGCGAACCTCAATTGCGTGCCAGAGACCGCGCCGGCCGCTTGCAGGTTTCAGAAGCCGAGCTGGTTGCCGCCCAATGCGGGCTCAGCGCCGTGGCACTGGCCGGCTCGCCACAAGACATCTTTAATCAGCTGCCTACACTGGGCGAAGTCATGGTACTGAGCCGCAACGACTGGTGTGTGCATGAGCGCCATGGCCGTTATGAAGAAGTGCATGCCAAGGGCCAGGTCGGCATGGTTTTAGGAGCGGATCTGGATCTGCGGATGTTTTTCTCCTGCTGGAAATACGCTTTTGCCGTAACAGAGAATGAGCGCCGCAGTGTGCAGTTTTTTGATGGCACCGGAACCGCCATCCATAAGGTGTATTTAACCGCCAACAGCAATCTGGCCGCCTTTGATGCCCTGAGCCAGCAATCGGGTGAGATGCCTGAGATCTATCCCGAAGCCGTACCCGCGGACATCAGCCTGCCGGTCTGTGACAACCCTGCCGCGTTGCGCGAACACTGGCAGGGGCTGACTGACACGCATAGTTTTTTCCCTATGCTGCGCAAGTTTAATGTGGCCCGTCTGGGTGCATTAAAAGCCGCCGGCGACGATCTGGCTCAACTTGTTGCCCTGGATGCCACAGAAACCATGTTGCAACGTGCAGCCGCAGAACAGCTGCCGATTATGTGCTTTGTCAGCAACCGCGGCATGGTGCAGATCCATTCCGGCCCCGTCCAAAAGCTGGTTCGCACCGGCCCCTGGTTTAATGTGCTGGACCCGATGTTTAATTTGCATCTGAATACCGACGCCAT
>JBOFGM010000212.1:0-5323 GCA_051649105.1 Iodobacter sp.
CGCTTTACTGTTCAACTGGGCAAATTGCTCAGCGATATCCGCCGCTTAGTATTGTGAGGAGTGAGGTGTGAGGGTGAGGTGTAAAACCTGGCTTTCGCACCGAATGTACCGGGGCGTGCCAGTTCACGCCTCCCTCCTCCTCCCTCACAGGAAAAAATAATGAGTTTGATCGAAATTAAAGTCCCTGATATCGGCGGCCATGACAACGTCGATGTGATTGAAGTCTTCGTTAAGGCCGGCGACACCGTGGCGGTTGAAGAATCGCTGATTGCACTGGAAACTGATAAAGCCACCATGGAAGTGCCTTCCACCCATGCGGGTGTGGTGAAAGAAGTTAAAATTGCCGTGGGCGATAAAGTCTCTGAAGGCAGCCTGCTGATTACCTTAGAAACAGCGGCTACCGAAGCCCCTGCGGCAGCCAGCCCGGCGGCAGCGCCAGCTGCGGCCCCGGCCAGCGCGCCACAAGCGGCCAGCCACAGCGGCACCGCCGATTATGAATGCGAAATGGTCGTACTGGGCGGTGGCCCGGGTGGTTATTCCGCCGCTTTCCGCTCTGCCGATCTGGGGTTGAAAACCATCGTGGTGGAACGCTTCTCCAAACTGGGCGGCGTCTGCTTAAACGTAGGTTGTATTCCTTCCAAAGCGCTGCTGCATAATGCGGCCGTGATCGATGAAGTGAAACATCTGACCGCCAATGGTATTAAATTTGGCGAGCCAGAAATTGATATCGATGCCCTGCGCGGCTTTAAAGAAAAGGTCATCAACAAGCTGACCACCGGTCTGGCTGGTATGGCCAAAGCCCGTAAAGTGGAATTTGTCCGGGGTATTGGCCGCTTTATCGACCCACATCATATGGAAGTTGAAATCACTTCCGGCGACGGTAAAGTAGTGACCGGCGAGAAAAAGATTATTAAATTCCAAAAAGCCATTATTGCAGTCGGCTCTTCGGTGTTTAAGCTGCCATTTGTACCCAATGATCCGCGCGTTGTCGATTCAACCGGCGCACTGGAACTGAAATCAGTACCCAAACGGATGCTGATTCTGGGTGGCGGGATTATTGGTCTGGAAATGGGTACGGTTTACTCCACACTGGGCGCACGCCTTGATGTGGTGGAAATGCTCGACGGCCTGATGCAAGGCGCAGACCGTGATCTGGTTAAGGTATGGGAAAAATGGAATGCCCATCGCTTTGACAATATCATGCTGAAAACCAAAACCGTAGCGCTGGAAGCCAAAGAAGACGGCATCTGGGCGACTTTTGAAGGCGAAAACGCCCCGAAAGAGCCTCAGTGCTACGATCTGGTACTGCATGCCACCGGCCGTGTGCCTAACGGCGGCAAAGTATGCGCAGAAAACGCCGGCGTGATTGTGACTGATCGCGGCTTTATTCCGGTCGACAAACAAATGCGCACCAATGTGCCGCATATTTTTGCGATTGGTGATCTGGTTGGCCAGCCTATGCTGGCGCATAAAGCCGTGCATGAAGCCCATGTGGCCGCAGAAAATGCAGCCGATCACAAAGCCTACTTTGATGCCCGCGTAATTCCTGGCGTGGCCTATACCGACCCTGAAGTGGCATGGGTGGGTATTACCGAAGAAGAAGCCAAGAAAACCGGTATTAACTATGGCAAGGGTGTATTCCCTTGGGCCGCTTCCGGCCGCGCCATTGCCAATGGCCGTGACGAAGGCTTTACCAAGCTGATTTTTGATCTGGATACCAAGCTGATTATCGGTGGAGCCATTGTTGGCCCGCATGCCGGCGATATGATTGGTGAAATCTGCCTGGCTATTGAAATGGGTTGTGATGCCGTTGATATTGGCAAAACCATCCATCCTCACCCAACCATGGGTGAATCGATCGGTATGGCAGCAGAAGCGTTTAAGGGTGTGTGTACTGACCTTCCACCGCAAAAAAAGAAGTAATTATTTAATTACGGCTTTCAAAACCCCGGATTTATCCGGGGTTTTTTTATTTAATACCCTGATTCAGTTTGCTTAAAATGATTAATCAGAGGAGGACATTATCTGGTAAAGATAAAAGCGCCATCATCTGTGCATGGCACAAATAATTGACACACTGATGAATCAGCCCATGATCCCGCGGCCAGTGGGGCAACGGCGGTAATCTGCAAGGAATAAACCGCCGGACAAACTTGCCAGTAACCGCAATCAGGCCCAGACTAAGTACGGCATTTTAGCGGTCAATGCCGTTTATCCAGTTGCAGCATAAGGAATTCACCATGCGTTCCCTGTTTTTGATGTTATTGATCAGCGGTGTCAGTTCTGCCGCCTGCCCGCCTTTGCTGGATTATCAAAGTAAAACGCTCAAAGGTGAGGCCTTTAATTTTTGCGCCTATAGTGGCAAGCCGATTCTGGTGGTCAATACCGCCAGTAAATGCGGCTTTACTCCGCAATTTGATAAGCTGGAAAAAATCTACGCCAAATATAAAGACCAGGGCTTAATGGTTGTGGGTTTTCCATCCAATGACTTTAAACAAGAGCTGGCGGATAACAAAGAAATTGGCGATTTTTGCCGGCTGACTTATTTTGTGGAATTCCCTATGCTGGAGAAATCCAGCGTGCGCGGAGCCGATGCCAACCCTTTCTTTAAAAGACTGATTGCAGCGGCAGATACCTCACCCAAATGGAATTTCTATAAATATCTGATCTCGCCGGATGGTAAAACCGTCACGGCCTACAGCTCAATTACCGAGCCGGACGATAAAGAAATTATTGGCAAGATTGAAGGCTGGCTTAAAAAATAGCATTTTTTATGCAAAAAACCCCGCAGATCCATGGTCTGCGGGGTTTTTAGTATTAAGCGATTAACTGCGAATTAAATAATCAAAAGCACCCAGCGCCGCCTTGGCGCCATCACCCATGGCAATCACAATTTGCTTAAACGGCACGGTGGTTGCGTCCCCGGCAGCAAAAATACCCGCCACCGAAGTCTGACCCCGGTTATCCACTTCAATTTCGCCATGTTTACTTAATTCAATGGTGCCTTTTAACCAGTCGGTATTAGGCAATAAACCAATTTGCACAAAAATACCGGCTAATTCAATCGATTTAGATTCACCCGTGGCCCTGTCGGTATAGATTAAGCCACTCACTTTCTGACCATCACCCACCACTTCGGTGGTTTGAGCCTGTTTAATCACGGTGACATTAGCCAGTGTTGCCAGTTTCTTCTGCAGTACCGCATCGGCGCGCAGCTCGGCACCAAACTCCAGCAAGGTGACATGGCTGACAATTCCGGCCAGATCAATCGCAGCTTCCACCCCCGAATTACCACCGCCAACCACGGCCACGCGTTTGCCTTTAAATAAGGGGCCATCACAATGCGGGCAGTAAGCCACGCCCCGGCCACGGTATTCTTTTTCGCCAGTCACATTCATTTCACGCCAGCGGGCACCCGTTGCAATAATCACGGCCTTACTTTTCAGCACCGCACCACTGGCCAGATGAATCTGATGCAGGCCATCTTCATCCTGACTAAGTGATTCTGCACGTTGCAAATTAATAATATCCACATCGTATTGCTTTACATGCTGCTCCAGCGCGGCCACGAGCTTTGGCCCTTCGGTTTCTTTAACCGAAATAAAGTTCTCAATACTCATGGTATCCAGTACCTGGCCGCCAAAACGCTCGGCCACTACCCCGGTACGAATACCTTTACGGGCAGAATAAACCGCTGCTGCAGACCCAGCCGGGCCGCCACCAATCACCAGCACATCAAAAGGCGCCTTGGCAGCAATCACTTCTGCCTGCTTTGCCGCTGAACCGGTATCGAGCTTAGCCACAATTTCTTCGGCCCCCATCCGGCCCTGACCAAATGGCTCGCCATTCAAATAGACCGATGGCACGGCCATAATTTGCCGGCGATTCACTTCATCCTGAAATAAAGCCCCGTCGATCATTACATGGCTGATGTTTGGGTTCAGTACCGACAGTAAATTCAGCGCCTGCACCACTTCAGGGCAATTCTGGCAAGTCAGTGAAATATAGGTTTCAAAATGCAGGGTGCCGGGCAAGGCTTTAATTTGCTCAATCAATGCCGCTTCCACCTTAGGCGGATGGCCGCCCACCTGCAGCAAGGCCAGAACCAGCGAGGTAAATTCATGCCCCATCGGAATACCGGCAAACTCAACCCGGGCCGCTTCACCCTTGGCGGCAATGCCAAAGGAAGGCTTTAACGCCGCTTCTGCATAACGCAGGGAAATTTTATCCGATAAGCTGGCAATTTCTTGCAGCAGGCTGTCCATCTCAGCCGATGATGCGCTGCCGTCCAAAGCGGCAATCAGCTCAATCGGGCGCTGTAATTTTTCTAAATAGGCAGTCAGCTGGCTTTTGATATTGGCTTCAAGCATGGTGGTTCTCTCTTACAGAATTTTATTGAAAAAGCGCATTGCGCTTAGAATCAGTGTGCCTTTGCAATAAAAGCCCTGAGCAGCGCCCCGAAGGGCGCTGACACACATTAAATCATCAGATCTTGCCGACTAAATCCAGTGACGGAGCCAGTGTTTCTGCACCTGGCTGCCATTTAGCAGGGCAAACTTCGCCTGGATGCTTGGCAATATATTGAGCGGCCTGCACTTTACGCATCAGCTCTGCAGCAGAGCGGCCAATGCCGTTATCGTGGATTTCGCATAATTTGATCTGGCCTTCCGGGTTGATCACGAAGGTACCGCGCAATGCCAGGCCTTCTTCTTCAATCATCACGTCAAAATTGCGGCTCAGAAGGCCGGTAGGGTCGGCCAGCATCGGGTAGTTAATCTTCTTAATGGTGTCCGATGTATCGTGCCAGGCCTTGTGAGTAAACTGGGTATCGGTCGATACCGAGTACACTTCTACGCCCATCTTTTGGAATTCAGGGTAGAAATCAGCCAGATCGCCCAGTTCGGTTGGGCAAACAAAGGTGAAGTCGGCCGGGTAGAAAAATACAATCGACCACTTACCTTTCAGATCTGCATCGCTGACGGAGATAAACTGACCGTTGTGAAATGCATTGGCTTTAAATGGTTTAATTTCGCTGTTAATCAAAGACATGGTGTAGCTCCTGAGAAGGAAGAGGGTTGTTGTGAAGCAATGAAGCCATCTTATCTGCGGCATCTTCTCAGGTCTAATTGATAGTTTTTATATTCGTCATTGTAAATTGCTATCGGCAAAAACTATCGGCATAAGCAAGCGCTGCCCGGGGTCGTGCCAGGCAAGCTTAAGGGGATTAAAGCGGCAGAGTGCGGCTTAGTAGAATGGGAATGCGCTTTCTTTGCTCCATGCAATCAAAATCGCCCTCCTGATAATCGCGACAAATCCACGGTCT
>JBOFGM010000213.1:0-5204 GCA_051649105.1 Iodobacter sp.
TTCTGCTTCTTGTGGTTCCGCGCAACTTTCCCTCGCTATCGTTACGATCAGCTAATGCGTTTGGGTTGGAAAATCTTCATCCCGGTCACCTTGATATGGATTGTGGTAGTGGGTGCCTGGATGCAGACCCCCTTCTCCATCTGGCCCATCGTGAAATAAACAGGATCCACAATGGAAAAGATTGCTTATTTCTTTAAAACGTTCTTGCTCGTGGAATTGGTGAAGGGTCTGATGCTGACCGGTCGCCATCTGTTCCAGACCAAGATCACAGTGCAGTTCCCGGAAGAAAAAACACCGTACAGCCCGCGGTTTCGCGGTCTGCATGCACAACGCCGTTATGCCAATGGTGAAGAACGCTGCATCGCCTGTAAGCTTTGCGAAGCGGTCTGCCCGGCACAAGCGATTGTGATTGAGTCAGATAAGCGTGAGGACGGCACACGCCGCACCACACGCTATGACATTGATCTGACTAAATGTATTTTCTGTGGTTTTTGTGAGGAAGCTTGCCCGGTGGATGCCATCGTGGAAACGCATATCCTTGAATATCACGGCGAAAAACGGGGCGATCTCTACTACACCAAGCCAATGCTGTTGGCGGTGGGTGATAAGTACGAGAGCGAAATTGCTGAACGTAAAGCGCAAGATGCCAAGTATCGTTAAGGCCAGCTAAGGGTGTCAGATGACAATAGCTCTATTTAGTTTCTTCGCACTGGTGCTGCTGATTTCAGCACTGGGCGTAGTCAGTACCAAAAATCCGGTGCAAGCCGCCTTATTGCTGATCTTGTGTTTTTTTACAGCCGCCATGTTATGGATGCTGATTAAAGCCGAGTTCTTAGCCATTGCGCTGGTACTGATTTATGTGGGGGCAGTGATGGTGCTGTTCCTGTTTGTGGTGATGATGCTGGATATTAATTTTGAGGAGCTGCGTAAAGGCTTCTGGAAATTTGCTCCGGTAGCCGGTGTGGTGGCTTTAACCATGCTGGTGGAAATGGTTCTGGTGATTACGCATGGCAACAGCCAGCTGGCAGGTGCCGCCCTGGTGGATCACCCGGCCGGTTACAGCAATGTGCATGAATTAGGTCACCTGATCTATACCCAGTATTTCCTGCCGTTCCAGCTGGCGTCGTTTATCTTGCTGGTCGGGATGATCGCTGCCATTGCACTGACACTGCGCAAACGTAAAAGCAGTAAATATATTAATCCTGGCTTGCAGGTGCGTGTTAAAGCCAGCGATCGTTTGCGTATCGTGAAGATGGCATCCGAAGCAAAAGTGGTTGCAGACCTTCCTGCTACTGACGATAAACCGGCTGCCTGAGCCCCAAGGAGAATCTCTGTGCTTGAGTTGACTCATTATCTTGTGCTGGCGGCTTGTTTATTCGCCATCAGTATCTTCGGTATCTTTATGAACCGTAAAAACCTCATCGTATTGCTGATGGCAATCGAATTGATGTTGCTTGCGGTGAATATGAATTTTATTGCGTTCTCGCAGTTTCTGGGCGACGCAGCAGGGCAGGTTTTCGTGTTCTTTATCTTGACGGTAGCCGCGGCGGAAGCTGCAATCGGGCTGGCGATCTTGATTGTACTTTTCCGCAATCTGCGATCGATCAACGTCGAAGATCTCGACAGCCTGAAGGGTTAAGGGGACAGGATTACAAATGGATATGAAAACGATTTATCTCTTAATCCCGCTGGCGCCCTTATTGGGTGCGCTGGTTGCCGGTCTGTTCGGCTGGGCGATCGGACGCCGCGCATCGCATATGGTTACCATTGGCGGTGTGGCTGCTTCGTTCTTGCTGTCTGCCTATGTTTTAAATCATCTGATTTCCGGTGGCGATAACTTTAACGGCACGGTTTACACCTGGCTGACCGTTAATGGCGTGGATTTTAACGTCGGTTTCCTGGTGGATAAGCTCACTGCCATGATGATGTGCGTGGTGACCTTTGTATCGCTGATGGTGCATATCTATACCATCGGTTATATGTCGGAAGATCCGGGCTATCAGCGCTTCTTTAGTTATATCTCGCTGTTTACCTTCTCGATGCTGATGCTGGTGATGGCGAATAACTTCGTTCAGCTTTTCTTCGGCTGGGAAGCGGTGGGTCTGGTTTCTTACCTTCTGATCGGTTTCTGGTTTAAAAAGCCAACGGCAACCTTTGCCAATATGAAGGCTTTCCTGATCAACCGCGTGGGTGACTTTGGTTTCCTGCTGGGGATTGGTCTGGTACTGGCTCACTTTGGCTCGCTGGATTACGCCGAAGTCTTTGCCAAGGCACCTGCTTTAAAAGAAGCAACCATTGTCTTGTTCCCGAACGTGACCTGGTCGCTGATGTCGGTGACTTGTATTCTGCTGTTTATTGGTGCCATGGGTAAATCGGCTCAGTTTCCACTGCATGTGTGGCTGCCTGATTCGATGGAAGGCCCGACACCCATTTCTGCCCTGATTCACGCGGCAACCATGGTTACGGCAGGGATCTTTATGGTGGCGCGTATGTCGCCGCTGTTTGAGCTCTCTGATACCGCACTGAACTTTATTATGGTGATCGGTTCGATTACTGCGCTGTTTATGGGCTTTCTGGGGATTATCCAGAACGATATTAAACGCGTGGTGGCTTACTCCACCTTGTCTCAGCTGGGTTATATGACAGTTGCTCTGGGCGCTTCGGCGTATTCAGTGGCTGTATTCCATCTGATGACGCATGCGTTCTTTAAAGCCTTGTTATTCCTTGCGGCCGGTTCCGTGATTATTGGTATGCACCATGATCAGGACATCCGCAAAATGGGTGGCTTGCGTAAATACATGCCAATTACCTGGATTACCTCGCTGATTGGTTCGCTGGCTCTGATCGGTACACCGTTCTTATCCGGTTTTTACTCGAAAGATTCGATTATTGAAGCCGTGGCGGCATCGCATCTGCCAGGCGCTGGTTTTGCCTACTTTGCAGTGGCTGCCGGTGTCTTTGTAACGGCCTTCTACTCTTTCCGTATGTATTTCCTGGTATTCCACGGCGAAGAGCGTTTTGGCAAGGATCATCATGGCCACGGTCACGACGATCACGCTGATGACCATCATGGCCTGGCACCAGGGCATAAGCCGCATGAAACACCATGGGTAGTGACCCTGCCGCTGGTGATGCTGGCTATCCCGTCGCTGGTCATTGGTTATCTGGCAATCGAGCCAATGCTGTACGGTGATTTTTTCAAGGGCGTGCTGTTTGTAAATCATGAAGCACATCCGGCCATGGAAGTACTGAAAGAAGAGTTCCACGGTGCGGCTGCCATGGGTATCCATTCACTGACCAGCATGCCTTTCTGGCTGGCTCTGGCGGGTGTGGCCATGTCCTGGTACTTCTATCTGGTGAATCCGGCTGTGCCGGCGGCACTGGACCGCTTCTTTACATCCATCGGCATTAAGAAATTGCTGGATGAAAAGTACTATATGGATCATCTGTATATCAATGGTTTTGCTGCAGGTGGCCGTGTGCTGGGTACGCTGTTCTGGAAAGTCGGCGACACCTTTATTATTGACGGCCTGCTTGTGAATGGCACGGCCCGGTTGGTAGGTTTGTTTGCCTCTGCTGTACGCAAGTTGCAAACGGGTTATATCTACCATTACGCTTTTGCCATGATTATCGGTGCCATTGGCCTGATGACCTGGTGGATTGCTGGCCTGCTGGCCTAAGGTATGGCCGGCATTTTGCCGGGGATCGGGGGGTAGGTCTGCGGACCATCCCCCTCACGGATTAAATAACAAGTAGGTTGACTATGACGGGTAATCTTCTAAGCCTCGCGATCTGGCTGCCGATCGTGGCGGGCCTTGTAGTACTCGCGACAGGCGGGGACAAAAACGCTGCGGCGGCGCGCTGGCTGGCTCTGGCAGGCGCTTTGATCAGTTTCTTGGTAACCATTCCGCTCTATACCCGGTTTGATGTACTGAACGGTGGTATGCAGTTTGAAGAACTGACGCCCTGGATCGAAACCTTTAGCATCAACTACCATCTTGGGGTTGATGGTATTTCGATGTTGTTTGTGATTTTGAACAGCTTTATCACCCTGATGGTGATTATGGCCGGCTGGCAGGTGATTGAGAAACGCGTTGCGCAATATATGGCTGCGTTTCTGATTATGTCCGGCCTGATCAATGGTGCGTTTGCAGCCATGGATGCCATCCTGTTTTATGTCTTCTTTGAAGCCATGCTGATTCCGATGTATTTAATTATCGGTATCTGGGGTGGCCCGCGCCGTGTGTATGCATCGATTAAGTTCTTCTTGTATACCCTGATGGGTTCGCTGCTGACACTGGTTGGTTTTATCTACCTGTATCAAAAATCGGGTGGCAGTTTTGAAATTGCTGCCTTCCAGCGCCTGCCGCTGGATATGGGTGTGCAAACCCTGCTGCTGATCGCCTTCTTCTTTGCCTTTGCCGTGAAAGTGCCAATGTGGCCGGTGCATACCTGGTTGCCGGATGCCCACGTTGAAGCGCCTACCGGCGGTTCGATGGTACTGGCGGCCATTACGCTGAAGCTGGGTGCTTACGGCTTTCTGCGGTTTGCTCTGCCGATTGCTCCGGATGCCTCACGCGAATATGCCTGGATCTTTGTGGCGCTGTCACTCGTGGCGGTGATTTACATCGGTCTGGTGGCACTGGTGCAAACCGATATGAAAAAGCTGGTGGCTTATTCCTCTATCTCGCATATGGGTTTTGCCACACTGGGTTTCTTTATGTTTGCCGGTGGCACACAAATGAACCAGTACGCGGTGGAAGGGGCCTTGCTGCAAATGGTTTCCCACGGTTTTGTTTCAGCCGCAATGTTTTACTGTATCGGTGTGATGTATGACCGGGTACACAGCCGCAAAATCGCCGATTACGGTGGTGTGGCCAATAAGATGCCGATTTTTGCCAGCTTTATGATGTTGTTTGCCATGGCCAACTCCGGTCTGCCGGGCACATCGGGTTTTGCCGGTGAATTTATGGTGATTCTGGGCGCGGTGCAGGTTAACTTCTGGTATGCCTTTGCTGCGGCAACGACCTTGATTTTTGGTGCTGCTTATACCCTGTGGATGTACAAACGGGTGCTGTTTGGTGCCGTGGCTAATGACCATGTTGAACATCTGAAAGACGTGAATTATCGCGAAGTTCTGATTCTGGCCGTGTTAGCCATTGCGGTACTGGGCATGGGTCTGTATCCGAAGCCTTTTGTTGATG
>JBOFGM010000214.1:0-2339 GCA_051649105.1 Iodobacter sp.
CGTCCCTTTCTGCCGCGCTGCTGGCCGGGGCCAATACCCAATGGCTGGCCGCGCCTATGCTGGGCGAAGTGCTCAGTTATGATCCATCACGCCGGCAGGCGGTTAAAAACCCTGCCGATCATCTGGATCTGGTCGGCCATGTGATTGAAGCGGATGTGGCCGATGTGGGCAATGCCTATATCCATGCGGCCAATACCGGCCCGGTATGGCAGGCCACGGCGGTATCAGAGCGCGCCGCCTGCCTGAACCGTGCGGCTCAGCTGCTGGAGTCCGGTATGCAGCCTTTGCTTGGGCTGATTGTGCGCGAAGCGGGTAAATCACTGCCCAATGCCATTGCCGAAGTGCGCGAAGCGGTCGATTTTCTGCGTTATTACGCCTTGCAGATTGAGCAGGACTTTGCCAATGATTCGCACCGGCCACTGGGCCCGGTGGTGTGTATCAGCCCATGGAATTTCCCATTAGCCATCTTTATGGGTCAGGTGGCCGCCGCCCTTGCCGCCGGTAATCCGGTGCTGGCCAAACCGGCAGAACAAACCCCGCTGATCGCCGCCGAAGCCGTGCGGATTTTACGCGCTGCCGGGGTGCCCGATGGTGCGGTGCAATTATTGCCGGGCCGGGGTGAAACGGTGGGTGCCGCCCTGATTAATGATGATCGCTGCGCCGGGGTAATGTTTACCGGCTCAACGCAGGTGGCGCGGCTGATTGCCGCGAGCCTCGCAGAGCGTCTGGATAAAGAAGGCCGCACGATTCCGCTGATTGCGGAAACTGGCGGGCAAAACTGCATGATTGTTGATTCGTCGGCACTGGCCGAGCAGGTGGTGGGGGATGTGCTGCTGTCGGCCTTTGATTCGGCCGGTCAGCGTTGCTCGGCTCTGCGCGTGCTTTGCCTGCAGGAAGAAGCGGCGGACCATATTCTGCATATGCTGAAAGGCGCGATGCAAGAATTGCATCTGGGTAAACCCGATTCGCTGGCGGTGGATGTGGGCCCGGTGATTGATGCGGAGGCGCAGCAAAATATTACGGCGCATATTGAGGCGCTGAAAGGCCGTGGTGCTGCAGTATTGCAATTGCCTTTGCCGGCTCATTGCCAGCACGGCACCTATATTGCGCCGGCGCTGATTGAAATATCCAGCCTGTCCGAGCTGACGCAAGAAGTCTTTGGCCCGGTGTTGCATATTGTCCGTTACCGCCGTGAGGCACTGGATCAGCTGATTGATGATATCAATGCCACCGGCTTTGGTCTGACCTTTGGTGTGCATACCCGTATCGATGAAACCATTGCTCATGTCACCGGAAAAGTTCAGGCGGGCAATATCTATGTTAACCGCAATGTGATTGGTGCGGTGGTGGGGGTGCAGCCTTTCGGTGGTGAAGGTTTATCCGGCACCGGCCCTAAGGCGGGCGGCCCGCTGTATCTGCCGCGCCTGCTGTCACGCCGTCCGGCTCAGACTTTGCCGGGCGACCAGGCGGCACTGGCTCCGTTGCTTGCTTTCCACGATGCTCTGCTTGCCGCCGGGAAAACCGCCGAAGCCGCCCGTTGCAGCCGCTATCTGGCGGCCTCGGGTCTGGGTGCCAATATTGATCTGGCCGGGCCGACGGGTGAGCGTAACCGCTATATGCTTCATCCGCGCGGGCCGGTGCTGTGTATTGCAGCTACCTTGCCGGGTGCCATGGCACAATTTGCCGCTGCATTGGCCAGTGGCAATCAGGCGGTGTTGATGGCTCACCCTCAGGCGGATGCCTTGCTGGCGTCTTTACCTTCTGAACTGCGTGACCGGGCATCGATTGTGTCGTCTTTGGAGCAGGCCGGCCTGATCGGCGCGGTGTTATTTGAAGGCGACAGCGATACGCTGGGTGAAATTAACCGGCAATTGGCTAAAAGGGCCGGGCCGATTTTACAAGTGCAAGGGCTTTCGGCAGAGGCGCTGGCGGCGGGAGAAGATTATGAGCTGGCCCGCTTACTGGCCGAGCGCTCCATCAGCATCAATACGGCCGCTGCCGGGGGGAATGCCAGCCTGATGAGTATCAGCTGAGTGGCGCATGGCTGCAGCGGTGATCCGCTGCGGCCTGCTGACGGGGCAGCCCAAACCCCGTCAACTTAGTTTGTAAGCTCTGCATCATTTAAGCGCATAATAAGCAAATCTGTTCTGTCTGCCGGTGGCCTATGACTTCCCTTCTTTCCCTGCTTGAAACCCGGATTCTTGGCGTTTTACTAGAAAAGCAGATCACAGTTCCTGATACCTATCCTCTTTCCCTGAATGCTTTAGTTTCTGGTTGTAATCAAAAATCCAGCCGTGATCCGGTGATGGATGTCACTGACACCGAGGCCGATGAGGCCC
>JBOFGM010000215.1:0-4371 GCA_051649105.1 Iodobacter sp.
AAGAACCGGGGATGTTCGCCGCTGGGATTATAAGGGTCAGAATATCTTGCTGAAAAAAGGCGAGGAAATGGGGCGATTTTTACTGGGTTCCACCGTGGTGATGCTCTTCCCGCAAGGCCCGCTGGCCTTTAATGCAGAATGGGACTTGGCCCATGCAGTGCAAATGGGCGAGAAAATGGCCGATTGACGGCTTTTGACGGGTGTCGCCGGGCGATACCTGTCATCCTTGGGTTAAACGCACTGTTTTTGCCACTCTTCCAGTAAAATGCCTCTGCAGATCTTGTCTTCCAGCTTGCCCCATTTCATCGCATGCTGTCGCAGCACACCTTCCTGAGTAAATCCCAGCTTTTCCATTACGCGCCCTGATGCCGGGTTTCTGGCCAGGTGCTCGGCATGGATGCGTTTGAGTTTCAGCCCGGTAAAGCCAAACGCCAAAACCGCCTTTCCCGCTTCGCTGGCATAGCCATTCCCCCAGAAGGGCTCTCCCACCCAGTAGCCCAGTTCGGCCCGGTATTCGCATAAGATATCAAACAGGCTGATGGCTCCCACCAGGATCCCGTCCTCTTTACGGCGTATGGCCAGTGCCAGCGCCTGCCTGGCCAGCCACAGGCTCTCGGTGCTGGCAATCCAGCTTGCGGCGGCTCCATCAGGATAGGGATGGGGAATCGCCGCCGTGGTATCGGCAATGGCAAAATCACTGGCCAGCTTTTGCACTTCCGCTGCGTCGCTCAGGGCAAAAGGGCGCAGGATCAGACGGGAGGTTTCAAGTGTTGGCATTATTAATTCCTCTGCGGGAAATCGCTGACAGTTGCAGGATCAGCCATTGGCTGAGGTGTTATTAGCGGTTTTTGATTAAAAAAAAGCCAGCCCGAAGGCTGGCTGTTTTAAATCAAGCCCAATTAGTTCTTGGTTTGATCCACAATCTTATTGGCATTAATCCAAGGCATCATGGCGCGCAATTGGCCACCCACTACTTCAATTGGGTGAGCTGCATTGTTGCGGCGATAAGCTGTCATGGATGGATAGTTAGTTGCACCTTCCATAATGAATTTCTTCGCATATTCGCCATCCTGAATGTCTTTCAGCGCCTGGCGCATTGCTTTACGTGATTCTTCGTTAATAACCTTAGGGCCGGTAACGTATTCGCCGTATTCAGCATTGTTTGAAATGGAGTAGTTCATATTGGCAATGCCGCCTTCGTACATCAAATCAACAATCAATTTGAGTTCGTGCAGACATTCAAAGTAAGCCATTTCCGGAGCATAGCCAGCTTCTGTCAGGGTTTCAAAGCCCATTTTAACCAGCTCAACCGCGCCGCCACACAGAACAGCTTGCTCACCGAACAAGTCGGTTTCAGTTTCGTCTTTAAATGTGGTTTCGATAATACCGGTACGGCCGCCGCCCACACCCGAAGCGTAAGACAGAGCCACATCTTTGGCCTTGCCTGATGCATCCTGGTAGATAGCGATCAAATCAGGAATGCCGCCGCCTTTTACAAACTCGGAGCGAACGGTATGACCTGGCGCTTTTGGCGCAATCATAATGACATCGAGGTCTTTACGTGGCACAACCTGGTTGTAATGAATCGCAAAGCCATGGGCAAAGGCCAGTGTGGCGCCTTGCTTCAGGTTAGGTTCGATTTCATTTTTGTAGAGTTGCGACTGGAATTCATCCGGAGTCAGAATCATCACTACATCAGCCGATGCAACAGCAGATGCCACATCCGTTACTTTCAGACCGTGCGCTTCAGCTTTGGCAACGGTGGCGGAGCCTTTACGTAAACCTACCACTACATCCACACCTGAATCTTGCAGGTTACATGCATGGGCATGGCCTTGCGAACCGTAACCAATAATGGCTACTTTTTTAGATTTGATGATTGAAAGATCACAGTCTTTATCGTAAAAAACTTTCATGGTCGAATTCCTGATAGATGTTTAATGTCAGCGTAACGGTGGGCACGGTGCCCACCTTACCATTTATACTTTCAAAATGCGCTCGCCACGACCGATTCCAGAGGAACCAGTGCGGACCGTTTCCAGAATAGCGGCCGGATCCAGTGCCTTGATAAAGGCATCCAGCTTTTCGCCTGTTCCGGTCAGCTCAACGGTATAGGCCTTCTCGGTAACGTCGATAATGCGGCCACGGAAAATATCCGCCATCCGCTTCATTTCGTCCCTTTCCTTGCCGGTGGCACGGACTTTAATCAGCATCAGTTCACGCTCGATGTGATCGGCCTCGTTCAGGTCAATCACTTTCACCACTTCCACCAGCTTGTTGAGCTGTTTGGTGATTTGTTCGATAACGTCTTCAGAGCCATGGGTGACAATGGTCATCCGGCTCATCGTTGGGTCTTCAGTGGTTTGCACTGTTAACGAGTCGATGTTGTAGCCACGTGCAGAAAACAGGCCGGTAACACGGGATAGTGCTCCTGCTTCGTTTTCGATCAGTACTGAAAGAATATGTCGCATGGTCATCTCCTCAGCACAGATTGCTGTAGTCGCGATTGTTTTCAAATGGCGTCAGTTGCATATCGCGCATATGTGGGGGCAGATCCATTTCGCTTAAACCACGGCCATTTTGAATCATCGGGAAGACGTTTTCAGCCTGGTCAGTGATAAAGTCCATAAAGACTAAGCGATCTTTCAGTTTTGCACTAAAGGCTTCGCGCAGCGCCGGTTCAACATCGGAAGGCTTTTCAATCTTCATCCCGACATGACCATAGGCTTCAGCCAGTTTTACAAAATCAGGCAGCGCATCCATATACGATTCAGAGTAGCGATTACCATAAAAGAACTGTTGCCACTGGCGAACCATGCCCAGATAGCGGTTGTTCAGATTAATAATCTTGGTCGGAATATGGTACTGCTTACAGGTAGACAGCTCCTGAATATTCATCTGGATCGAGCCTTCGCCGGTCACACAAGCAACGATGGCGTCGGGGTTAGCCAGTTGAGCCCCCATGGCGGCAGGCAGGCCAAAGCCCATCGTGCCTAAACCACCGGAGTTAATCCACTGACGCGGGCGTTTAAACTTGTAATATTGTGCGGCAAACATCTGATGCTGACCGACGTCGGACGTAATAATGGCGTCGCCGTTGGTCACTTCCCAGAGTTTTTCCACTACAAATTGCGGCTTAATCACCAGATCCGAGTTCTGATACCAGAAGCTTTGCGGTTTACGCCATTCTTCAATTTGTTTCCACCAGTCGCTTAATGCTTCCTGGTGCGGCTTAATGCCGGTTTCTTTCAGAATGGCCAGTAAATCCATTAATACATGTTTTACATCGCCCACAATCGGTACATCGACTTTAACGCGTTTGGCGATAGAAGACGGATCGATATCGATATGAACGATTTTTTTGCTTTGAGCCAGAAAGTGCGCCGGGGAAGAAATAACCCGGTCATCAAAACGGGCACCAATTGCGATCAAAACATCGCAATATTGCATCGCCATATTGGCTTCGTAGCTGCCGTGCATACCCAGCATGCCAACAAAGTTAGGATCGGTGCCATCCAGTGCACCAAGCCCCATCAGGGTATTGGTACAAGGCAGGTTCAGCATTTTCACCAGCTCAGTGACTTCTGCACTGGCATTGCTCAGGATTGCGCCGCCGCCAACATAAATAAACGGCCGCTTGGCTTCGCTTAACAGCTGAGCCGCTTTCTTAATTTGCCCCGGGTGACCTTTGGTCGGCGGGGTATAGCTGCGAATCGCCACAGAGGCCGGATAATGGAACTCTGTCTTGTGCGCGGTAATATCTTTAGGAATATCAATCACCACCGGGCCTGGCCGGCCGGTGGTTGCCAGATGAAATGCTTTTTTAATGGTCGGTGCAATATCCCGCACATCTTTAACCAGAAAGTTATGTTTTACGACCGGACGTGAACAGCCGACCATGTCTACTTCCTGGAAAGCATCCAGCCCGATTGCAGCCGTTGCAACCTGACCTGACAACACCACCATAGGAATAGAATCCATATAGGCAGTGGCAATACCGGTAATGGCATTGGTGGCGCCAGGGCCGGAGGTAACCAGTGCTACGCCAATTTTTTTACTGGAACGGGAATAAGCATCTGCGGCATGCACCGCAGCTTGTTCGTGACGAACTAATACATGCTTAAACGAGTCTTGTCTGAAAATGGCATCGTAAATTTCTAAAACTGCGCCGCCAGGATAGCCGAAAATATATTCAACACCTTCTTCCTGCAAGCAGCGCGTAATGATCTCTGCGCCCGAAATTTCCATGGGTCTTCCCTAGGTCAGAACGATAGGTAAATGGATGAGCTTATGCCATCCAGTTGCAAATGATTTACCGGGTCTTCCGCCGTTTCAAACAGGTTTGTGACCTGCGATTGACGACCAGTGTGT
>JBOFGM010000216.1:0-2869 GCA_051649105.1 Iodobacter sp.
AAAATTGCCAAAAAGATCCCGGCTTTGGGACTGTGGCGCAAAATGCTGTCGATGCTGTTTGAAACCGGTCATCCATGGATTACTTTTAAAGATCCTTGCAATATCCGCAGCCCGCAGCAGCATGTGGGCGTGGTGCACAGCTCGAATCTGTGTACCGAGATCACTTTAAATACCAATGAAAGCGAAATCGCGGTATGTAATCTGGGCTCGGTGAATCTGGTTAACCATATTAAAAATGGCGAACTGGATGCAGAAAAGCTGTCCCGTACCATCAAAACAGCGATGCGTATGCTCGATAACGTGATTGATATTAACTTTTACCCGGTGCGCAAAGCCCGCGAGTCCAATTTAAAGCATCGTCCGGTCGGGATGGGGATTATGGGCTTTCAGGATTGTCTGCATATGCTGCGCCTGCCTTATGGCTCGGATGCAGCGGTTGAGTTTGCCGATTTATCCATGGAAACCGTGGCATATCACGCTTACTGGGCTTCCACCGAGCTGGCCAAAGAGCGCGGCACTTATCCTAGCTATAAGGGCAGCCTGTGGGATCGCGGTATCTTGCCGCAGGATTCGATTCGCCTGTTGTCCGAAGAGCGCGGCGGTTATCTGGAAATGGATACCAGCTCGCGTCTGGACTGGACTTTGCTGCGTGAACGGATGCGCACCCACGGCATGCGTAACTCCAATTGTCTGGCGATTGCACCAACGGCAACGATTGCCAACATTATTGGCGTTTCTGCATGTATCGAGCCGACGTACCAAAACTTGTTTGTAAAATCAAACTTGTCGGGTGAATTCACCGTGGTGAATGAATACCTGGTGCGGGATTTAAAAGCGCGCGGTCTGTGGGATGAAGTCATGATCTCGGATCTGAAATTCTTTGATGGCTCGGTCGCTAAAGTGGAACGTATTCCGCAAGATCTGCGTGAGCTCTATGCCACCGCCTTTGAAGTGGATCCGACCTGGCTGGTGGAATGCGCGTCCCGCCGCCAGAAGTGGATCGATCAGGGCCAGTCGCTGAATCTGTATCTGGCCGGGGCTTCGGGTAAAAAACTGGATGAATTGTATAAATTTGCCTGGTTGCGTGGCCTGAAAACCACTTATTATCTGCGCACCATGGCAGCAACGGCGGCAGAGAAATCCACCGGCAGCGGCGGCGAGTTAAATGCCGTGGCGGTGGATGGCGCTTACAGCCAGAGTTCGGCAGCGGGGGCTCATTCCATCAGCTCCGCCCCGGCGATGTCGGCCATTGATGCCCAGTTACCCGCGACCGATATGAAGTTCTGCTCGATTGATAATCCGGAATGCGAGAGCTGCCAGTAATAGTTGTAAACAGATGGGTAAGGCAAGCCTTACCCATCTGTGTTTTAAACGTATTGCCGACTATGACCCTTTGTGTTGCCGTAAGCAGGATTAAAAATCTCTCTGCAACACCCTCAATTTCTGAGAGTTAAATGACCGAAGCCCTGCACCCTGTCGATCAACTGATCCTTGCCTTACCTAAAACCGAGCTGCATCTGCATATTGAAGGCACTTTAGAGCCGGAAATGATGTTTGAACTGGCCCGGCGCAATGGCGTGGTGCTGCCATACCGCAGTGTGGAGGAAGTGCGCGCGGCTTACTCCTTCCATGATCTGCAATCTTTTCTGGATTTATACTATGCCGGTGCCAGCGTACTGGTTACCGAAGAAGATTTTTATGATCTGACCTGGGCCTATTGTGAGCGTGCTTACAGCGATCATATTGTCCATACCGAGATCTTTTTTGATCCGCAAACCCATACCGCACGCGGTATTGCCATTGGCACCGTGATTGCCGGCATTACCCGCGCGCTGAACGATGCCACCGATAAGCTGGGCATCAGCTCAAAACTGATTCTGTGCTTTTTGCGTCATTTATCTGAAGAAGACGGCAAGGCCACGCTGGAAGCGGCTTTGCCATACCTGGCGCAAATTGATGGGGTGGGGCTGGATTCCAGCGAATTGGGCCATCCACCGGCCAAGTTTCAAAAATTATTCAAGCGTTGCCGTGATCTGGGCTTGCCTGCAGTGGCGCATGCCGGGGAAGAAGGCCCGGCTTCTTATATTACTGAAGCACTGGATTTACTGGGTGCCCGCCGTATCGATCATGGCGTGTGCTGCACGGATGACGCCGGCCTGATGGTGCGTCTGGCCACAGAGCGGGTGCCATTAACCGTTTGCCCGTTGTCCAATTTAAAACTGCGCGTGGTGGACGATCTGGCCAGACATAATTTGCGCGATTTACTCGCCGCAGGATTATGCGCCATGGTGAATTCAGATGATCCGGCCTATTTTGGCGGTTATCTGAATGCCAATTTACTGGCTTGCCGTGAGGCCATGGATTTATCGGCCAGTGAAATTGTGCAACTGATCAATCATAGTTTTGAAGCCTCCTGGCTGCCGGATGCCGATAAGGCGCGCTGGCGTGCCGAAGTCTTGCGCATTGCCTGTATTGCCAAGTGATGCGGCGTCTGTGGTTGCAACTGCTGGCCGTTGTCAGCGCTTTGACGGGCTGTGGTCAGCCTGAGCTGTTGCTGGAAAACGGCCGGCTGGTGCCGCCAGCGGGGCAGGGTTATGTGGTGCTGTCGATGGCGCTGCAATCTATTTCTGTTGATCACGCCAGTTTACAGCTGGAATTACTTGGGCCGGACAGCAAGCAAACCTTGCGTGCCGATATCGGTCAGGATCGTATTACCGGCCCGGCAGGGGATACCCCTGGCCGCCTGTGGGTGCTGCCGCTGACCGCAGGCCGCTATCGTTTCAGCCAGGGCTGGGGCGAATGGGCGGTGAAAGGCTCGCAGGGCAAGGGGGGCAGCGTGCACTTTAAGCCAGATCAGTCTTTTGTGCTG